>JAILRH010000230.1 GCA_024698345.1 Lachnospiraceae bacterium
CTATAATAAATTAAGCCTTATTTTACGAATTTTTTTAAGATTAATATATAACCCTATATAGTATACCATTATATCAAATTATCCGATTTTAGACAAATAATAAAAAGGTGCTTTTTTTACAAACCTATATTAAAAAAATGAGCCGACCTCAATTAAGAAGCCAGCCCATCTTTTATTTGATTGATTTATTGAATTATCCCTGTAAGAGACTAAGTACGCCCTGTGTTGACTGATTTGCCTGTGCTAACATTGACTGACCAGCCTGCATTAAGATGTTATTCTTGCTGTACTGGGTCATTTCATCAGCCATATCTACATCGCGGATACGAGATTCAGCTGCCTGTAAGTTCTCTGCTGATGTATCTAAGTTAGCGATTGTATGCTCTAATCTGTTCTGTAAAGCACCCATGTTAGCTCTTTCTGTAGATACTTTCTGGATTGCTTTATCAAATGCCTGAATTGCAAGAGAAGCTTCTGCCTGAGTTTCTACTCTAAGGGCATCCCCCATTTTACCCGGTCGGGTTCCACCTGCGTTTAATGACTGGCTTGTAACTACGATGCCAAGATCTTTAGCTTTCATACTATTTACATGAAATGTAATTTCTTGTCCGGCGTTTGCACCAACCTGGAATTTAAGCGCTTCCTTACCATTATTAGAAACTTCTGTTGTCACCATAGACTGCAATGAAATGGTAATTACATCATCCGCTTTAATACTGGATGCATTCTCTATAGTAAGCGTAATATCACTGTTAGCAGTGCCGTCATTAAGTGTAGAAGTTGTTGCGCTATAAGCAGCGGCACGAATTGTTATTGTTGCCACATCTGTTGCTGAAACATATGCAATTTCAACATCAGGTCCAGATGGTGTTGTAGCAGTAGCTGCAGAATATGTGCCGGTACCATTTAACGACTGCATCTTAATCATAGATACTGTCGAAGCTCCATTAGAATAATCCAAAGTTGAACCACCAGTAGCAGCATCATAGCTACTTGTCAACGTCGTTCCTTGAGTAACTACAAAATCCGAGATGAAACTAAAACGAAGTACCTCATCAATACCAACCAAATCGGAGTTTGCAAGGTTAGTTGTTGCAATTGTCCCCAACTGAACATATCCGTTAGTGAAGGATCCTGCTACTACGCTGCTTCCTGCTTTATATGTGCTGGCACCCTTCTGGGAACCATCTAAAAGTTTCTTTGTGTTGTATTCGCTGGTAGTTGCGATTCTGTCAACTTCCTGTGTTAACTGATCAATTTCGTTCTGAATC
Source organism: Lachnospiraceae bacterium (assembly GCA_024698345.1). GTDB lineage: Bacteria > Bacillota > Clostridia > Lachnospirales > Lachnospiraceae > SIG293. The sequence continues at coordinate 1,272 of JAILRH010000230.1, forward strand.
TGTGTTCTGTCGTCATCTGTATTGGTATCATTTGCTGACTGTACAGCTAATTCTCTCATTCTCTGAAGAATAGACTGTGTTTCCTGTAATGCACCTTCTGCTGTCTGTACTAATGAGATAGCATCTTCTGAGTTGCTGGATGCCTGATCCAAACCTCTGATCTGACCTCTCATCTTTTCTGAAATAGCAAGTCCTGCTGCATCGTCACCAGCTCTGTTAATTCTATAACCTGAACTTAATTTTTCTGTGGACTTTGCTAATGCACCTGTTGTAATACCTAAGTTTCTGTTCGCATTCATTGATGAAATGTTGTGTTGAATAATCATAATCTTTTCCTCCTTGGACGTTCCGCAGCTTCCATTGCTGCTCTCTCTCTTTGTTATCTTTGTTATCTTTGTTATTTGTTTGTGAGCGTCCGTGCCACATTTTTTCCCGCATCCATGCGATTAACTTAAGTCCTACAACCAAGTTGTTTTGGACTGTTTATTTTGTTTTTGTTTTGTTACTATATATATCGAATGTTCTAAAAAATACTTTAGTCTTTTTTTAAAAATTTTTTTAATTTTTCAATTATTCCGATAAAGGCACTACATTTCCGTATATAGAAACCGCGCACTACAAGATGTTGCGTTCCAAAAAACGAAGTTCCAAGAAACCAGGTTTCAAGAAACTAGGGTTCTTGAAACTAGTTTCTTAAAAAGAGCCAATACCAACACAATTGTGATATTGACTCTTTTATAATTCTCCTATTTAATTATCTTTCAGCACAGATGCCTCTACTCACTCGTTCATCCCATTCCTTTATCAGAATAGTTTCTTCTCATATCATGTGATAATAATTATTTCTATAAATAACAACTATCCGTAACACTATTCTCCCGTAGCATCCTTATA
>JAILRH010000246.1 GCA_024698345.1 Lachnospiraceae bacterium
CGATATAAAACATGGTTTTATTAGTTCAAGAACTTCCTTACTCTCCAGACTCTCCTCTATAATCCCTAATCGGTACATTTTTATCCCTCCATCTGCATCCTATTATTACTTCATTTAGAATACCATAATAGCCCTTTCCAATCAACATACTTTCGCACTTTCTTGCGATTGTTTCTTAGAGTTCTCCTTTATTTTGTACAAATACAATCTTTCAAACACCTTGCCCCTGTGCATTGCAAGTTACGCAATCTGGATATACACCCCGATTGCCGACCTTGTTAGGGGGAAAATCCCCCTAAGACCCTCTCCTAAAAATAATGCAAGCATTTTTTCATTGCATTTTACTAAACTGCAAGCACTTTTTCATTGCATATTTTATTTTGCAAGCATTTTTTCATTGCACTTTCTGAACTGCTATACTCCACTCCCATTAAAGTGCAAGCATTATTTCATAGCATTTTTCAAATATGCAAGCACATTATGCTTTCAAAATTTTATTTGCAAGCATTTTTTCATTGCATCATTTCACCACACCAACTAACAGCTACAAATATTAATCTTAGTATAATTATCCCACACAAATCTCCCAATTTAAATGCCAGAAACATATCAAATAAGTGTCACGGAAATGTCAAAAAAGACCGTCTTGCATGTTGCCCCACCGCCACAAACATACAAGACAGTCTTTTTACAGATAAGAAGATTATTCACTTTTTAAACCACCACTCCATCACCTTGGCTGATAAACAATATCTCTTAACACCACCTCCTCACCAATCCTCTTTGCCTCTTCCCTCAACTTCCACATTTCCATTGTGGAAGACGAATCTTCCGGAAGATGTTTCGCCAGACGCTTTTCCATTATCTCATCCAGCATTTCCCAGGCCTCCTCATGAACCTCACACGCCACTCTGTTTAATCTGCCAAGCCTCCACAGAAGTCGATATCGCTCCTTATGATTCTCTTTCATATAATTCAGCCAAAGCAGACCGTATTTCCCAACCTGTCCCAAGGGCAGATTCTCCGGCAGCTCCACCACAGGATACAACAGTCCATCTCTTTCCTCATACAATATTTCACGCTCCATAGTCCGGCTCCTCACTTTCTTCCCCTAAGATTTCCAGCACATGTTTTAATGGCGTCAGGGTTTCTTCTCTGACCTTTTTCTGTTTTGAGAACTGCAATTTTTCCTGTATTTCTTCCAAATATGTCTTCATCTGTCTTGCCACCTTTCGACCACACACCACCCGGATCTCATGCTCCAGGCAACACTTGATCAGATAGTCCTGTTTTGATAATCCGCTGAGTGCCACCTGCACATTTAATTCCTGTGCCTCTTCCGGAGTCATCCGGAATGCAACGACCACATTTCGTTTCCGGTTCTTCAGTTTTTCTACTTTGCTCATATCGACCTTCTCCTTCCAAATGCTTCAATCGACACAATCTTATTCTCTATTGCTTCACCGCCACCGAAAGCAGCGTTGGCGCCATCCAGCTTATCCGCCATTTCCGCCTGTTTTGACGGAAACAGATGGGCATAGCGATAAGTAATATCGATACTCTCATGTCCTACTCTGTCCGCTATGGCTACAGCCGAAAATCCCATATCAATCAACATCGAAATGTGAGTGAGCCATTCTAAAGGATAGTTTGAGGTTTATATCGGAATAACTGCATATAACAAAAATAAAAAAGGATTCGAGTTGTAACTGATTATAGTAAACAACCTGAATCCTTTATATTTTTATTATACCATTTTACTTTTAGACATTATTAATTAGTTTGAGCACAAAATGCTGGTAATATCCTGTTCTTACGCCCTGTAGTTTTTTACTGATATTCATACACTGTTTTTCCTCCTTTAGATAGGCATACATAGTGCTGTTCGTTACAATCAGCAGAAAGTATTCTCCAGACTTCACCTTCTTTATCAGTAACCAGATTAACAATTTCAAGAGTATAATTATCAACATCAATTATTACATCACCAATTTGATTAACTGTTATTTTTTTTATCACCCTACCTACCAACTCACTCTTTTTACACCAACTATCGAAAGTGCTATTATTGGGTTGACTCCAATCTCCCCCTACAATAGGCTGGTAAATACTTCTATCAGATATTACAATTCTATTATTCTTCACCAATCTAAACGGTGTTTGAATGTGAATGTAGTATTCACTCTTCAGTTTCTTCTTGTTATTCCAATCTACAGCTTCTTTAATATTCCCAACAGCAATCCATACCAAATCACAGTTTCTTCCAACACCAGATATTTTTTTATTTTTTAAATTTTCAATGCTAATCACTACCGTCCCCCCTTTTTGTAAGCTTCTACAATTTCTTTGGCTATTTCATATATTTCTTCGTAAGAGTAGTTACGATGCGATATGGCGTCATGTAAATATCGTCTTTGAGTTTTATTCATTTTTAATTTTGCGACTATTGAATCTACTTGTCGATTTTGGTTCCTATTGTTTCTTGGTGTACCTTTCTTTTGACTTCCAAGCGTGGACTGCGGTGATTTTTTTATACACCTAATCCCTTGATATTATTCTAATAGATTCTCTTTGTTTAAGCAACGTTCCTTCGCTCGTATTCATTCCTATATCGATACATTATTCATCCAACATAATTTTTCCTTTTTTTGCTTTTGCCTTTAGTCTGGCCATCTGTTCCTGCTCAATCTGCTGAATGCTTTTTTCCGGCGTTGGTAAATCTTCCGGCATTGTGCCTCCTATTTTCTCTATAGCTGTTCTTACTTCTTTCCCAACATTATAATGAACACTTGTAGCCGCCTGCGCCCCGTGTACTTTATCTTTTCGTAATTTTTCTTCAGTCTGCGAAATTCTGAAAAGATTGGCAATCAGCTCTGTACTTCCCATATAATCAAGTATTTTCTGTCCAACTTCGAGTTCTTTTTTTGAATGAATATCCTCTACATCTAAACCTCCGTATAGTCCCATATACCCTGCATTCTGGAATATCGCAAATTCCTCATTTGTAATCACTCCCGCATCATGTGCTGTTTCCGCCAACAGTTGGTTCCATTGCTTAATATCTCCACGTACGACCAATCTTCTTCTATCTTCATCTAACTGATTAAAGTGATCGGCCACTTCCTGACGATAGGTCTGTATTGCAAAATATGTCTGTCCCAATGCAATGACTTCTTTACGCGGATCTCCATTCTGCACAATTAAATAACATGCATACCTCGTTAGTTCATAATCAATCTTAGTCCTTGGTGCTACGCCACCTTCAACCAAATTCCTGACCTCAGGAAATTGGTCAAAAATACTACGTCCTGCGTTCTCACTATTCTGATAATCTATTCTGTTTCAAAGTTACATTTATCTTTTTAACCTTTTGCTCATTCTCCTGATCTAAGAGGTCCTTTACATCCTCTTTTGTAATTGTCTCAGGATTTCTTTTAATAAAGGCTATATCATCCTTATTAATCTTCTTCCCCTCCTGCAACTGCTCATATATCGCAAATTGAATATCTTTCGACATTTGCGAAATATCTATAGCAAGAATCATTGCAATCTCTTTGGTATCAACCATATCTAAAAGCTCAGGAATTAGATTAGTAAGACTTAAGTATCTGAACAGCTGTCTGACACTTATATTGTCTTCCTCAGATATTTCCTTGGCATTTTCAAATACCGTCATATCTTTGCCTTTATTCTTCATTGCATCCATCTTCATCTTGAATGCAAAAGCCTTTTCGCTTGGAAGTATTTCTTCC
>JAILRH010000058.1 GCA_024698345.1 Lachnospiraceae bacterium
AAGGTTTAACATCTAAGGACATTCGCAATATGAGCGATGATGAACTTTTGGACATGGATTATTTTCTAAATGATGACGATCTTGATGACGATTTTGGAGAAGAAGGTTTTTATATCTTCTAAATCTGCATCGTCTGTTTGCTGGGGCTGTTGCGTTAGTGATTAAAAATCACAAACGCAACGCTCCTTTTTTAGTTCATTTTGTTCCATATTTATCGCTTTGCAGCGAAAAATGTGGATGATTGGCACACTTTAATAAGCCTCAAGAGAGACCTTTGTTGATAACTGTTTTCAGATTTTGAATTTCGAAAAATTTATGCACTTTCTTTTAGTTCAAAAAGATGTGTACCCAGTTTGTCGTTTTGTATTTTTCTGTGAAGTTTATTTATGTTTCGGGCAATAGCTAGAAGTATGCTTTCTGCCTTTACATTTTGCGTCCCTCTGCACAAATAGCGTCTAAATCCCATATCTTCTTTTATGTCTGCAAAAGAACCTTCCGCCTGAATGCTTCTGTTCATTCTTAACCGACAACCCTCTTCGCTGATTATTCGTTCAAAATCTTCCTGTCTATATCTATTGAACAGCTTGGACGTTTCTAATGTTTTGTTTCTTTCTTCAAACGGAGTTTTGCAGTTGTTACCTTTAATACAGTTGTGCTTGTTAGGACAATTGCTACAGTCGTTGCAGGCATATATACTTTTTTCCGAAACATATCCTGTTCTGCTTTTTCTTTTCAATGTATTTTTCAGTAATAATTCCCTTCCCTGCGAGCATATGTAAACATCACGTTTTGCATCATAATCCATGTTTTCTATTCTACTGATATCGGTTTTGTATTTTCTCGTTTTTGATATCTCATAATTGGATGGCTTGATAAAAGACAACTGTTCGTTTTTATCTATGAACAGGTAATTCTCTTCACTTTCATAACCGGCATCAGCTACTATGTTTTTATATTTAAAACTTAAATGTTCTTCAAGTGACTTCAAAAAAGGTATCAGTGTTGCAGTGTCTGTAGGTTTGTTTTCAACAGTGAGCCACACTATGTATTCAGAATCAACACCATGCTGTATATTGTATCCCGGCTTTAATTGCCCATTCATCATGTGATCCTCCTTCATACGCATAAAAGTTGCGCTTTCATCTGTTTTGGAAAAACTGTTTCTTTCACCGCATTTATTTATTTTTTCATTGTACTCTTTTATTTTTTCTATATGTTCTTCCAGTGATTCTATGTCTTTTTGTAATATTGATTTTCTTTTGCCAATCCCATGTACAAACTCAACGTTTTCCTGTTCCTTGATTAGGTATAGCTTTTTTCTCAATTTCTTTAACGTTTCAAAAGTAACCTGATTATTCCAAACTAAATGTAAACCATAATGTTCTTCACAGGATTCAACAAAAAGTGCTGCTTTTTCTAAACGTTTGGCAAGGTTTTTGGATACACTTTTTTTCCACACAAAAGAATACCGATTGGCATTAGCTTCTATTTTTGTGCCATCGATAAATATATTTTTGCCTGATATTTCACCTGTTTCGTACAGGAACTCTGACATTTTTGAAAGTATATTCTCTGAACATGGTGCAAAATGAAGAGATCTGAAGCGCGCAATGGTAGAATAATCCGGTGCGGGAAGACCTTCTAAAAGATACATGAAATTGATATCTCTTTTGCATGAAGTTTCAATTTTGCGAGACGAATAAATACAATTCATGTAAGCATAGAGCATAATTTTCAGAAGTTGTCTTGGTGTTGCCTGATTTCCTCTTATTCTTTCATAAGTCGAATATAAGTCAGTTAAATCCATTGCCTCCACGAACTGACTTAGCAATCTTACAGAATCATCTTCCGGTATTATGCAATCGATATTTAATGGAAGTTTTAATTGATATCCTTCCGAATTCATAGTATAATCTTTTTGTAATTTATTATTTTTTAGCATACTAATATTTTACCACAAAACCCATGCTTTTCGGAGCATGGGTTTTGTGCTTTTAACTTAAAAAGGAGCGTTGCACTAACGTTAGTTAGTGCAACAGCCCCTTTTGAATCAATAGGCAATTGAAGTATATTTCTTCTCATTATGAGAAAACATTCATTGTTTTGCCGGCTTTTTTATAATTATATTTTATCTTTGATTTAAGAATAAATCCAAAAGAAATGCTTGCATCTTTTTCAATATTCTTATTGTAATCCTTTGGTTTCACAACTATTTTCCCGTTTTCTATTTTCATATCTGCTTCCCAGTACTGGCTGATTTCGCTATCCTTCGGCACTTCAATTGTGAATTCCCAATCATCTGTTTTTTCTTCACCTGTGTTAGTATAATTTACGGTTATATTGTAACAGTAATTGTCACCTTCCTGCCATTCATCTGACTGATTAATTACAAAACCTTTCAGATCGTCAAGTTCAGGATTTTGTGCATTGAATTCTTCGTCCTGCGCTACTGTTGTCTCGACATTTGTCTCAGTATCTTCATTTACCTCAGCATTTGTTACTTTCTGTGAATCTGTTACCTTCTTGTTTTCCTTACCGACAGAACCACGTCCGAGCAAAAATGCGCCTCCGGCTACAACTACAATAAGCAGTGCTGTTAGAAAACCAAATATAAATCCTTTGTTCATTATAAAATCCTCCTACTTTATTAAGCATTTTCTTCCGGCAGTAGAATCATACATCATTCTTACCGTATTGTTATATTGGGGTTGATATTATGTCGTAAAGGAGATTTGCCAGCTTATTGTGAGCATCTTTAGTCAGGTGCAAAGAATCCTCAGTTGATGATTCGATAAAGTCAGATGTTCTAACATAAATGCAACCATACTTGTCCGCCACTTTCTCATACCACACAGGCAACTCCTTAGAGCGTTCAATTGCTGTCTCATCAAATGCCGTATTAAAAGGCGATTCACATATATCCTCACCAATAACAGGTGGTGACATAAGAATAATCTTTGGAATAAATCCCTGCTTATAACTTGTGAAATCTCTAATCTCGCAAACTAACTTTTCCACTCCATCCGCTATGTCTTTTGCCGAAGCGTGAAATGTAGTTTTTAGATCATTACTTCCAAGCATCAGTATAACCATATGAACAGGCTTATGACTGTTAAGACAAGGTCTTAAATACGGAAGCCCGTTTTTCCACGGCTCATCAGGATCATCAAATACCGTTGTCCTTCCATTACAACCTTCTTCGATTACGTTGTAATTGTCGCCTAACAGATTGGCAAGAACTCCTGTCCACCTGGTATTTTTGTCGTATCTGCCACAATCAATCGGGATATGTCCGTATGTATTTGAATCACCGTAACACAAAATGTTTATTATTTTATTATCTGAATTCTCCGTCATTTATGAAAACTCCTAATCAATTCTATACTCGCTCGCGAGTCTTGCTTCAAAATGCGTGTCAGCCATGAGATAACCTGCATAGTTAGTTATCGATAGTGATTATTTATAATCGCGAAAGTCAGGCTGACATTTTCATCTGATATATTCTGCAATCTGCCTGCTGATGGCAGACATTCCAACTTTTGTCGGATGCCCGTTTATCTTGTCTATTTTTTTCAGTTTAATCACTTTCACTCCAAAATGATTACACACTTCATCCATAACAGATGTAATATAGTCCGGTAAAATATCATTCTCAATAACATATATAACAGATTTTTTGTACTTATTTGTTGCGAAATCCATAAGGTAACAAAATGCAGGTGCAAACTGTTTCAAATCCGAATCTGCTAAATCAGTATACTTAATCTCTCCAATGGGTGCTCCGGACCAGAAATCATTAGTTCCTCCAAAAATCAAAAATATATCTGACTCCCTCGACTTTTCACTCATCTCTTTTGTAATCCTTGTCACATAAGAACTAAATGAGCTGTCCATACCGTCATATCCGGTGTTGCATATCGTACTGCCACTGTAACTATTATTTTCAATTAATTGTAAACTCTCATCATCACAGAGTTTTTTCCACCATGTCTCCTCAATCGAGATAACCCCCTGCTCATCATTGGGATACCACATATCATATTTTTTGTTATTGTATCCGAAAAATGTAGAATAAGAATCTCCTAAAATACTTATAGTTCTTTCCAATTATTTTTCTCCATATCAATGCTTTTATAATAATTAAGGTTGTTATGTTTTTTTATGATTTTAAGTTCATTATGCCTCTTTTGTTTTGTTGATTTCATTGTTTATTTTGACAATTCCCAAAATGCCACTGCGCTTGCTGCCGCTACATTTAGCGAATCCACTCCATGACTCATAGGAATCTTGACTGTGTAATCGCAGTTATCGATAGTACTGTCAAGCAATCCTTCACCCTCAGTTCCAAGTATGATTGCAAGTTTCTCCTCACCTTTGAGCCTCTCATCATCGATATCAACTGTATCTTTTCTTAACGCCATTGCAACAGTCTTAAAGCCAAGGGATTTTATCCTGCCTAAATACGTACTCTCCCAACCGTCCTTTTCCTCCATAATAGTCCACGGTATCTGAAATACACATCCCATGCTGACTCTTATGGCACGTCGATACAGGGGATTCGTACATTCCGGTGTGAGCAGTATTGCATCAATATGAAGAGCTGCCGCCGAACGAATAATCGCCCCTAAGTTGGTTGGATTCATAACCTTCTCTAATATGGCAATTCGTCTTGCACCCCTGCAGACTTCTTCCACAGACATTAATCTTTTTCTTCGCATCGCGCACAGAACACCTCTTGTCAGTTTGAATCCCGTGAGTTTGGTCAGCACATCAAATTCAGCGGTAAAAACAGGAATGTCACCTACTCTTTCAACAATCCCTTTTGCTTCACCTTCAATATGCTTTTTCTCCACAAGAACCGACACCGGCTCATAACCTGCATCCAGTGCGCGTCCAACCACTTTTGGACTCTCTGCAATAAACATACCCTTGTCCGGTTCATTAATATTAAGCAGCTGATTCTCTGTCAGCCTGGCATAAACATCAAGTTCATTATCATTAAAATCTGTAATTTCTATTATTCTTGGCATTATTTATTCCTTCAATTCATCTTATGCATGATGAATTCAAATGTAAATTTATCCCTGCAATCCATCTGCCTGACGAATCATATCTTCAACAACAATGTCGTAAATCTCTCCGACAGTATTACAGTACTCAAGAATCTTCCAAGGCTCATTTGTATGGAAATGAATCTTAACCAAATCCTCATCGCCTGCTGCAATCAGTGAATTGCCTTCAAAATGCTCTGTTATGTAATCTGCTATCTCATCCTCATCTAAATCCTCATCTCTTCTGTCAATCAATAACTGAGTATCATAACGATATGCAAACTGATCATCCTCTGCGTCAATACTGTTAATTCCCATTTTTAATTCCTCCTAAGCTTTCCTTTTCTTGATATTTCCAATTTCCAGAATACCCTTGGCATTCTATTAACATCAATTTGCTACGTTTTTCATTCTACCAAATATTTATATTGAAAACAACGTGATAAAAATAAACTCTCATTTGACACTTCAACATTATTATGCAATTATGTAATAGAAATAATTATGTAATAGTAATAATCATGATTGGAGAAAACATATGGAACAAAACAAATTTAATATAATCGCTTTTTTTCTTTTTTTTGCAATTCCTGCTGTTTTAGGTTTTTCAGCATACTCTGATTTGTCACCTAAAAACGAGACAGTTACTGTATATATTGATGAATGCTATGAAGCATTTTCAATCAACCACACAGTTGGCGGATTAATTCCAATTGGTAAAGATACATATTATCTCGCATATGACAATGAACACGACGGTGCATTCTTCATAAAGGCTTCAAAGAAATGGTACTCTGACAATTTTTCAGAGTCAGGATATCCTTCCCATACCAACAGAGTTTCTCTAACTTCCATAGCCAAAAATGTAAGCTCTGCTTATGCAAGTATAGAGATGGATTCTGTTGCCAAAGAATTGGAAGGTGTAAACTTTCTTATTGACCATAACAAGACATTGATTGAGGGATATAAATCATTGGCGATATACAAAATTGCGGATGCAATCTTTGGACTGTTACTGGCTGCATTCTGTTTGCTAAGTTCAAAGAATGATGCCCTTAAAGGTTCACCGTTATATTTAGGATTTTTCATATTGATGTTTATCTATCTGGCTATGAGTCTGAAGCTACTTGCTTCAATATTTTAACAACCGGATTATATCAAACCACTGTTAAATAACTTAACAGTACCTATTATCCAAGCATTGGCAAGTCATATTCAAAGAGCACTTCATTTATCTCTAAAATATTGTACTTTCCACGTTCCAAAAAATATGAAACAACAACATCTAATTTTGAAGATTCAGACAATGTATATCCTGCCTTCATAAGAAGTTCATTCGCTTGCATAATATTCAGTTCAAGTGCAATTGCAAGACACAGTATTGTCTTTTTACTTGGAGTATAATTTACATTGCTCCGAATCTTCGAGAATAGTTTTCTGTCTATATTTGCTTTTCTGTAGACTTCCACATCACTCATACCTCGCTCATCTATAAGTCTGAAGAGCAATTCAGTAAAAGTTTCCACTTTGTCATTTAATAAATCTTCAAGGGTTTCTTTATTATCCTTGCATTTATTCTCGAAATTATCTTTAGAGACTATGGCATATTCATTGGCATTTACATTGGCATTTACATTGGAATTTACATTGTTATCCCCATCTGAATTTGCCTTATTTTTTTGCGACAGCGCATCATTCATTCTCACTTCATACAGTTCGTCATAACTCTCATCTTTGTCAAATACATATTTGTCATCTATGTATTCTTTTATAGACAATGACAGATTTCTACTCACCTCAAATACCTTTTTGTTGTATATAAGAAGGTATACCGTCATATCATTATTCTCAAGGAAATCGTTTATGGCATCAATTGCCGTACTCAGTGCGAGTTCAGCAGGAAACTTATAATTGCCTGCTGATATAAGCGGAAAAGCTATAGATTCAATATTATTATCTTTTGCCAGATTAAGTGCAGACTCATAACTTTTGTACAACAGTTCAACCTCATTTGCAGTACCATTCATCCATATCGGTCCCACAACATGAATAATATACTTTGACGGAAGATTAAATCCCGGAGTTATAACCGCATGTCCAATCTCACATTCACCAACCTCGGTGCACGCCTTTGTCAACTGCTCCTCTCCGGCTGCAAGAAACACCGCTCGGCTGGTTCCACTTCCCTGGAGCAGTTTCGTATTAGATGTATTCACAATCGCATCAGCTTTAACTTTTGTAATATCCTGACGTAAAAACAATAATGGCATGGAAATCCCTCTTTCATTTTTTCAAGAACTGTCAAGTGCTCTTTTTATATAAGGTTAATACTAATATCCGATCCCCATACTGATTGAGAACACCTTGGACTTATTGTACCAAATTTTCACGCAAAAAAACATACATGCAAAAATTAAGATTCAAGGTTTTCTCATGAGAAAACTTCTTAAATCAAATCTTCGTTATGTATGTTTTTTTGAAAGCAGCTTATATCTGTTTCATATAGAATACATTTTGAAACCAGTATACGATTTATGTAATATGCATTTTTTCATCACATAGTAGGAACAAATGCAGGCATCAGCTGAAGTTTGAATAAGTTCTTTTCATGTTTGTTGTCAATGATTTCCTTGGTTTTTAAATCTTCAATCTCACCTGTTCTGATGTATTTATCAAGAACCGCATATGTAAATCCAAGATTATCCTCATCTGTCTTGCCGCAAAGTCCGTCTGAAGGAACTTTGTCCACAAGTTCCCCAGGCAATCCAAGCAGACGACCTATTTCTTTTACTTCTGTTACAGTGAGCATGCTGAGTGGACTGAAATCTCCTACTGAATCTCCGTATCTGGTTGAGTATCCCACCCAGTCTTCTGAGAGATTACATGTATTTGCAACTCTTCCGTTAACACTCTGTGACACAGCATATAACACTGACATTCTAATTCTCGGAGGCAGATTTACAACAGTCTGGTTAGATGGTTCTAAATCTTTTGGAAAACTGCTGATTACTCCATCAAATGCATCTTTTATGTTAATCGTGAAATTTCTGATTCCTAGCGTATCAACCAACAGCCTTGCATAAGAAATATCACTCTGCTCACCGTTTGGCATAAGTACTCCCACAACTCTGTCTTTTCCAAGTGCTTCCACAAGAAGCGCTGCCACGACCGAACTGTCTTTTCCTCCTGATATTCCAACAACTGCATTGCATCCCGGACCATTTTTTTCAAAAAAGTCTCTAATCCACTCCACACATTCATCCTTCACTTTTACTGCGTCAAATTTATATTCTTTTCCCATAACTATATCCTCACAAAATTAAATCACAGATTATTTAGAACTTCCCATCATGTAATCTCTGTCTTATCTCATCAAGTGTCTGTTCCTTTATCATCTTTCCGTCTTTAAAAACCGGCTCTAAGCAGTTCTCTTTTGCAGCAACTGCCTCTTCCCATGTATATCCGTCCTTAAATACACACTCGCCATTTTCATCCATCCAAACTACACAACAACCTTTCTGCGATTTCTTAAATCCGCCTTCTTTTGGATTTTTAAAAATAGGAACAGGTCTGTCTCCTATTTCACAGTACGTAGCTTTGATACATGAACTGAAAGTATCTCTTGTAAATGGTTTTAAGATACCTTCTTCCTCAACACACTGCATTGAGAAAGAACCAACACCCAGTGCCACATTTGAACATGCGAACCCTGATTCTTCCAATATTCGGTATATCTCTTCACATCTCTGAATTGTGATAGAGTCACCATATATTGCTTTGACGTGCGGATCAAGAACTTTGTATCCTTTACTGTTGACTGTTCCTCCAAAGATATCCCAAAGCTTGAATACTGTCTTTGTAACTACTTCAATACAATCCCCTGAATCGCCTCTCATAAGCATGCAGCCGTTGTGGCTTAAAATCTCTTTCTTTAATTGCGGCAATACATTATCAATGATATTCCAGTAATCATATGAATCGAGCACCGCAGAAAAACTTGTATTCGGATATATCTCTGTTAATAGTCTTCTGAGCAGTGTTATCTCATCACCGTCAACTGCAAAGTTGCTGCACATAACAGAGTGTTCTGTACTCGGGCTTCCAAATGCCACCGGTTCTTTTGTACAGTCACAGTTGTAATTTGATTCAAGATAAGGAATAGTAGGTACTGTTGCTGTATTTAAGAAAGATAAACACCAGCCTGCACCGGCTTTTATTGCTGACTCTGTACATTCCTCACCTCTAAAGTCAAATGCTCCAAGAGCTTTTGATTTTACGATTGCATCGTCGCATGTCTTTTCATAATACTTATTTACTATCTGTCTGTATGTATATCCGACAGTTGCCGCAAGCATCGGATGCCAGCTTTCTGCAGAGATAAGACTCTCAAGTGACTGTGGCAGCCATGCAAAATCCGGATGTGTATTTGTAATTCCAAACATTGGAACATGCATCGGCACTCTCACGCCTTCATTAAGTGCCACTATCTCTATAGGGAGATACCCCAGTTTGTGGAGTTTTTCAACCTTTTCTATCTTGTACGCATCCACTCCAAGTGTGGCATCCATTATTCTTTTGTATTCACCGATAACTTCATCAAAGTCTCTATTGAAAAACTCTTCATTGAAGTAATCGCAAAGATATGTTTTGATAAATCCCTGAAGTCCAAACATTACAACTTTGTCCCACATCTTAACCCTGCTCATTCTAGGGGTGAAATATGAAACTGACTTGGTAATATCTTTTGGTAACATCTCTGCATGAACTGCTTTGTAAAAATCAATAAGTAACATAGGGTTGGTTCTAAACATAGCTAATCACCTCAATTCTCTCATCTTTCTCTGTAAATATACTGTCTGTTGTAAACACTTTTTTAATCATTCCACTCTCTAATACTTCTCCCGATAGTATTGTGTTCTCACAATGTGAAATATAAAGATAAATATCTCCTGCTCCAAGTTCTTTAAGCTTCTTTGCAGAGAAGAAAAAAGTTCCTCCCTTGCTGCAGATATCATCCACTATCAGCACAGTGTTTCCCTCAATCAACTCTGTTGCCCCGGATACATCAAGCCCCTGAATCTTTCCTGTCTTCCAATCCCTTTTCTTTATCCCAAAAGCATAAGGCTTATCAATCATTCCTGAATATCTCTTCATTGCACCCTCATCAGGATAGAACAGCATAAGATTGTCATCATTTATCTCATCCATAACCTGTTCAATATATTCCTTTGGAGTCTTTATTATAATGTTATCAATCATTGCTTCACTGACATATGAGTGAGGATCAAGTACAGTCACACTCTTATAATTAAGTGAATTAATAAGTTCCGCAAAATACTTCAAAGTAAATACATCCTCACTTGTTTTTACTCTGTCCTGCCTTGCATTTGGAATATATGGCATATTCAAATGTATATCTGTAACTCCGTTGGACTGAAGATGTCTTGTAAGATACATAAGCATCACTATCTCTTCATTATTTTCAAACTTCCATAAAATATCTGCACGTCGGCTTTCATCATATATCTTTGGAACATCTTCTTTTATCAGGAGTGTTCCATCGGGAAATTTTCCCGATATGATTTGTTTTCCGTTAATCGCTATCATAGCTTATGCCCCTCTTTCTTTTTCAGAATAATTATCTGTCAATTTTAATCTGACATGACTGCATTGTCATAAGTGCTGCTTCGTGAGCCTGTGGTGTAACACCTGCACAGCAGTTTGCATCAACGCAGATGTCAGTTTCAGGGAATGTTGCCTTAACAATCAATGCATTTGATACTACGCAAATATCTGTACAAAGACCAACCATGCAAACCTCAAATTCTTCTCCTGCTGCATACTCTTTGATAAGTTCCGGTAAATCAACAGATCCAAAAGTTACCTTTTCAACCTTTGTCACATCTTTTCCCTCAAGTGCAGCCTCAACCTTTTTATCAAGCATCCAGCCTTCTGTTCCTTTGATACAGTGTGGAACCGGAAGATTTTTTCCTTCTCTTGTATTCATGTAATCTTCACTGTGAGTATCATATGTGACAAAAATCTTTCCATCAAAATCTGTAATCTTTTTTACTACATTATCAACGATTGCACACGCCTCTTTTGATCCAAGTGCTCCGTCAACAAAATCTTTTTGCATATCTACAACAACTAAAATCTTCTTCATAATTATTCCTCCCTACCCCTTCTGAGTAATCTCTTTTAATCTGTTTCCTTTTACATTTTGAATTATATATCAATTAATCATATTTTTGGTCGCTTCCTGCGCGACATTTTCATTTGCGCATTTCTGCAATGTACTTCTCAGTTATAAACACACAAAACTGCTGTCGGATTATGTTTAGGCAACAAAAACATATTGCCTGCCATCAACCCAACAGCAGTTTGCATTTATTATTAATTAGTATTTAGGCTACATCATTCTGATTGTGAACGCCATTTTTTGCATCAATCATATTCTGCAATGTAGTCTCTGCTATTGCAGCAAGTGCCTCTACTGTATAGAATCCCTGATGTGATGTAATCATAACATTTGGGAATGCAAGTAATCTTGCAGTAACTGAATGCATCATAATCTCATCAGAGCGATCCTCATATACATTTCCTGTTTCTTCCTCGTAAACGTCAAGACCTACACCGTGAAACTTATTAAGACGTATTCCCTCAATAAGCTCTGTGGTATTAATCAACGCTCCTCTTGAAGTATTTACGAGAATAACTCCGTCTTTCATCTTCTTGATACTTTCAATATTTATCATGTGATATGTAGAATCCATCAATGGACAATGGAGGGAAATCAAATCACTCTGTGCAAACAATTCATCAAGAGAAACGTACTCAACAAAATCTGCCAGTTCAGGATTCTGGTACACATCGTACGCAATAACTCGCATTCCAAATCCTCGACAGATTCTGCACATTATTGCACCAATCTTTCCTGTTCCAACAATTCCGGCAGTCTTTCCGTTGAAGTTCGCTCCGCGAAGTCCCTTTAAAGTATAGTCATTCTCTCTAACCTTGTTATATGCCTTATATAATCTTCTGTTGACTGCAAGAGCAAGGCCCATTGCAAGCTCGGCAACCGCTTCCGGTGAATATCCCGGCACTCGTTTTACCACTATGCCAAGTTCCTTAGCCTTATTTGTATCGACATTATTGAAACCTGCACATCTCATAAGTACTGCTTTCACTCCACATTCATGAAGTATCTCAAGAGTATCTCCACTCACATCTGCACTTACAAATGCACATATAGCATCATAACCTTTGGCAAGTGTAGCTGTAATCGGCTCTAATTCATGATCGATATATTCAATCTCGATATCCGGATAATTCTCCGCTGCCAATCCAAATGATTTTTTGTCATATTCCTTTGCTGCATAAAATAATAGTTTCATTTCACCCTCCTTAATACATAAATAATTATTATCAATTATATTTTATATAATGTCTCATTATATTATTTAACCTTCTTTTTAATTACCTTTGACCAATCAGAATAGTAAATACTTGTCTCTCTAAATATATGATAAATACCTTTAAGACAATGTAAAATCCGATTAACTATCATTTCTAGATATTATAACATAATCCTTGACTTGAAGGTACTAAAATCTTATACAGTTTTTCTTTTTTTCTTCCTCTGATTGCAAAAGGGAGAGCACTGCTCTCCCTAATTCATACTCAACCTTATCTGTATTAATTTCTCACATCATCTCGGCATGGATTTCTCAAGAAAACCTCCTTAAACACCGAATCCTTATTGTAAATAAAGAATATCTCAGTATCCGTGTTTCCACCAAGTGAATAGCCACACACTTCATCATTCTCAAATAAATTTTCAACTCTTCTTCTCAAAGCTTGTCCTCCTCCAAAGTTTCCCTCAAGAAATGAATCAATAGCAGTCATTGTCTCTGGCATATCTACTCTAAGCGATTCTCCATCTGATGTCACTTTTGTCTTATCAACAAATTCCTTTGCCATATCAGGATAAAGAACATACTCCATATTAATATTTCTAATCAATACCTTCACTTCATCTTTTTCCAAAAATACGTTATTATCAATAACACCTTCGTGTTTGGCCTCATCATCTGTCATGCTTCTTATTGTCTTACAATTGTTATTATCATCTTCTATTTTCACAAATATCTCTGAAAAGCTATCTGCACTACTTGCATCTGCAAAATTAAATGAGTAGTCCTTCTCATAAAACTTATGATCCTGTGAAATATATAAATAACAACTTTCTGTCTTAAATGTCTCGAGAAGTAGAAAAGTCACAAAAAAACATACTACAACTTTTGTCCCTCTGCTTGCTGCATCAGTCACCTCTTTTTTGGATGATGACACCGTAAGATAATACGCAGCTGACATAAAAACGACAGTTAGCATTCCACATACAGCCGACAATTGAATTCTTGAAACGTACTCTAACCCGGTTTCTTCAGCTACAATTGCTATGACAATAACTACTATAACATTTATTACTATACTGACTACCAACCCAAATCTGTTCATCGCTGAGCTGCATAGAACCGCAAATGCATATGCCGTTATCATTATTATCCAGCAAAAAGCAAGTTTCCCCGGCAACTTTGCCCACGAAAAAACAATTGTCTGATATTTTTCCGGGAAAATTACATGAACAATATTTGCAGTTCCAAACAAAATTATATCCATAATTCCTGAAATGAGTACCACACATGTTATTATGCCTATATCAGATATTATTCTTGAAATAAATTCTGTTTTTGGAATTCCCGGATACATTGATTTATCTGATTTGTTGCCAAAATTAACCAAACCATAACAAATAACAAATTCAGAGATTACAATAAATATGTAGATTGTACTTCCCATCAAAACATTTGTCTGTGCTTTATCCGGAAATGCTAATGTACAGATTTCAAGGAACAATATAATTACCCCCACAAATAATAATGCTTCTTTTAGCAGTTTGCTCTGCGCCAAGTGCAATCTTATGTGTTTTTTTATGTTATTTATTTCACCTTTACTTAATCCCATAAAGACTCAACCTCCTTATTATTCCCGGAATTAACGCTGTAATAACAAGCTTCCTCTGGTGTAATAGCACTAACCTTAATTCCTTCTTTCATAGCTTTCGATGCCAGTTCTCCATTTGGACTTCCACATCCAATAACAAAACTGCTTATTTCCCCATCCTGCCTAAAGCAGCAATCCTCTTTTGTAAACACTTTATCAATCTGTGCCTTTTCTCCATCAGCTCTGAAAAACATCTCTCTCACTTCATCTATACTCTTATAAAATACAAGTGCACCTTCGTTGATGAGCATAATTTCAGAAACAATATTATCAATCTCTGATAATATGTGGGTAGTAATAAATATTGTTCTTGGATGTTCTATAAAATCTCCCATAATAATCTTATTAATCAACTTTCTTTTGCCCACATCTACCCCATTGATTGGCTCATCAAATATTGTAATATCACATCTTGCAGCTATTCCACATATAAAGTGTGTAACACTTCTCATACCCGTAGACAGACTCTTTATCTTCGCAAATTCTGACAAATCGAACATTCTCACAAGTTTCATTGCAAAATCCATATCAAAGTTGTCATACATTATATTGTAATAATCAAGCACATCGATTATGCGATTCATTTCCCCAACAGGTAGATTGGCATTGGTATAAACAATCTTTTCTGCAACATCCACATCCTTTCGTGGATTCTTTCCGAACACTGTTATCTCCCCCTCAGTAGGACTGTCTATGCCACTGCATATATTAAAAAAAGTAGTCTTTCCGCTTCCGTTTGCTCCCACAAGTCCGATTATTTCGTCCTTGTGCAATTTGATATCTATATTTCTCAGAGCACGCTTATTTCCGTATTTTTTTGTCAATCCTTTTGTTATAATACTGTATTCGCCCATAGCATCCTCCTACTTATCCTTATAACTACTTTTCAACTTATCAATTAATTCCTCTTCACCGATTCCCAGTTTTTCAGCCTCCCTTACAAGCATGGCTATAATTGCTCCAAGTTCTTCATCTATTTTCCTCTTCTTAATCATCCCTACTGCCCCCTTCTTTATTGTCATAGCCTGTCCTCTGACTTTATCCAGTATCCCTCTCTCAACCAGAAGTCTTATTCCCTTTGCTGCCGTTGCAGGATTGACATTTAGTTCTTTTGCAACAGTTACCTGCGAATAACAGTTGTCGCCTTCATTTAGTTTGCCTGATAAAATGTCATCCTCTATGGCATCAGCAATCTGAATATATATCGGTATAACATTGTCAAAGTCAATCTTCATACACTAATACTCCTCCCTCTTCAATTTTAGAATTCTTTTTGATGGCTAATGCTCTATCTGTAACCTTCCCGCGTTACCTACCACATTACTCAAGTAATGTGGTAAGTATACCCTTGTTTTTTCCATCTGTCAATAGCCGAGTTTTAATTGCCTCATCGTGGGGAAGTTCAAAGAACTTTCCTATGAAATGAAAAAACTGCCACACTTGCGTTGAAACAACGCCGGTATGACAGTTATTATTTATAATTATTCATCCTGCTCCGCATGCATGGCAACTAAAACCTGCGAACAAAAAACAAATTGCCCATATTGTTAATGCTGCGAAAATACTTCCCCAAAAATATCTTTTCCTCACAAACAGAATAAGAGAAATGCTTCCAAATATTATAACCAGTCTCCCCATCTCTTCAAACTGTGTTGAATCATCATGCATATTAGCAAGTTTCTGATATCTATTACACCAGAAATCATGTGACCCTATTATATACACTGCCGTTGCGACCACGGCTATCGCCCTTATTATCAGAACAAATTTATTTATAACAGGCATCCTGTTGATTATATCTGCTTTATCCACTGTGCCACCTCTCTACTCAATCATAAACCAGATGAAGAGAAAATAATTGGATTTCCATCACATTTCACTTTTCCGTTAACTACTTTTATCGTCTTTCCATCAATCAGATTCGTATAATCTCCTTCCTCTATGTCCACTTCAACTTCACCTGCATTTGATTTCAGACTGAATATTCCAACTTTTATCATTTGTGATGTATTCTTCACTTCTGAAAATTCATCTTTATTATCTTCTATGCTACTATTCTTATACTGCACCTTAGCACCGCTCACGCGTGTCATAACTGCAATATCTGACTCGTCATATGCCTTAGCATAAAATGCATCATTACACTCTAAATACCGCTGTTTGATGTCATACAGTTTTCTCATGAAATCACTCAAATCGACTCCGGTATCTCTGTCTATTACATCCTTATCAAAGAGGCTTGGAATAAACGTATTTGCATACTCCTGCCCGGCATATATATGGGTTGTTCCTTTCATGAAATAGACCATGGCAGTATAATTTAGCAAATCATTTCCTTTTACAAAAGATGCAATTCTTGGCTGATCATGATTTTCCAAAAATCTCATTTTGTTATAATTTGCAGGATAAATTGCCTCTTGAAAATTGACCATGTCCAAGTGATGCGACAATGTCACTTCACCTTTCAGGTATCTGTCAAAAGTTTCCCTGACATCATACTCATACTCTATATCAAAAGCTTCGTACATATCATAATCAAGCGCTGAATATATACCGTTCCTTCTTGCATAACATCCAAAGCTCTGATGTACCGTCTCAGCAAGCCAAACAAAATCAGGTTTGATTTTTGCCACCTCTCTTCTTGCCCACTTCCAGAATTCAAGAGGTATAAATGATGCAACATCACATCTGAATCCATCCACTATCTTCGCCCACTTACAAAGACTTTCAATCTGATAGTCCCATAAATCTTTGTTATTGTAATCAAGGTCAACTATGTCTGACCAATCCCCTATCTTATTTGAGAATTCACCCTTGTCATTCCTGTAGAAAAACTCCGGATGCTCATTTACCAAAACAGAATCCGGAGATGTATGATTGTACACAACGTCTATCATGCACTTCATACCACGCTTATGTATTTCATCCACCAGTTGAATAAAGTCTTCCAAGGTACCATATTCCGGATTGACCGCTCTGTAATCTCTGTTTGCATATGGACATCCAAGTTCACCTTTCTTTCCTTCTATTCCTATCGGATGAATCGGGAGAAACCAAATGTAATCGCACCCAAGCTGTTTAATACGATCAAGATCTTTGATGATTGAAGTAAAAGTTCCCTCATCAGTATGGTTTCTCACATATATTCCGTATATCATCTTTTTCTGTAATTCTATGTTAGTATCAATCGCCATAACCTATTACTCCTCTTTTTTTGTTTTTGCATTTTTACATTATTACTATTGTCAATTACAGTATACCTTTGTTATTGTTCCTACACAACCGGATTCAAGACTCGCTTTCTTCTTGGGGATTCCTAAATACATTGTATCGCGCAATTGACTTTATCCTTTAACCATGATACTATTATTCCGTTAGGCTGTGAACTTATGTGAGTACGGATGGACACTGCATTTCAGAGAGGAATGTCACCGGCTGCAAGCATTCTATGTATTTCATTTCGGAATTTTCAATATGGGAGCCTTCTGGCGAAAAGCTGTTGCGTTAAGTCAGATGCTTTGTGTAGCAAACACTTTTACACTTTTAGAGTGCAGAGTCATCATGGAAAGTTTTTTCAGACTTCCACTTATATATTTTTAAGACTCTGAAATAGGGTGGTACCGCGATTTACATCGTCCCTTGTATTTTACAAGTGATGGTGTTTTTTTGTTTTATGAGCCATGCACACAGAAAAATAAATACAAACCAAGAATGCTCGCATTCTTGGAAGTATTTATTTTTCTGTGTATATGGGGAACCCATACAGCGAGAAGTAACTGCGAAGCAGTGGATTCGAGCTGCATGGCGTATACTTGCAGCGAATTACTACTGCAAATGGAGCAAAAGCACCTACTGAAAGGAGATTATTTATGAAAGAAAAAATCAATTCGATTTTTGAGGAAGCAAAAGCTAAGATTTCTTCTGCTGCCAATGAAAGTGAATTGCAGAATGTTAAGACTGCATTCGTTGGAAAACAGGGTTCACTTAGTCTTCTTATGAAAGAGCTTCCAAAGGTTGACGTTTCATTGAGACCTGAGATGGGTAAATTACTCAATCAGGTAAAAAATCAGGTTACTGAGTTAATCGACACAAAGAGAACTGAGCTCAAATTAAAAGCTTCTGAAGTCTCAGCAGACTTTGACTGTTCTGTTCCGGGACTGCTACCACAGGCAGGTGGTTTACATCCAATTACACAGATGTGTTACGACTTAAATGATGCATTCCGCTCAATGGGATTTGAAGTCTTCCAGGAAGACGATATTACAAGTGAGATGTATGCATTTGATAAATTGAACTTCCCTGACAATCATCCTGCTCGTGAAAGCATGGATACATATTGGATTGAGGGACATGACAGCGGATCTACAAATGAAAAGCTCTGTCTGAGACCTCACCTTACAGGTGGAAGTGTAAGATACATGCAGACACACAAACCACCTTACCGTTTCGTTTATCCGGGACGTGTTTACCGTAACGAGACAACTGATGCTCATCATGAGAGAGCTTTCTTCCAGTATGAAGCTCTTATCGTTGACAAAGACATCACATTTACTTCAGGTAAGGTTCTTATCCAGACTATCTTAAGTAAGGTATTTGGAAGAGAGGTTCCTGTAAGAATGCGTTCGGGATTCTTCCCATTTGTTGAGCCTGGTTTCGAAATCGACATGGAATGTCAGGTTTGCGGCGGAAAAGGTTGTAGTGTATGTAAGCATGTTGGTTGGATTGAGGTTATGCCGGGTGGTTCACCACATCCAAACGTTCTTCGTGCAGCAGGACTTGATCCTGATGAGTACACAGGTTTCTATGTAAATATCGGTTTAGACAGATTGGTAATGATGCGTTACGGAGTAGATGATGTAAGATTATTCCACAGTGCAGACTTACGTTTCTTGAAGCAGTTCAGATAAGGAGGAGAATATGAAATTATCATTATCATGGATTAAGGATTATGTAAATCTCCCAGAGGATACAGATCTGAAACAATTAGCATACGACCTCACAATGGATACAGTAGAGGTTGAAGATGTAGAATATATGGCACGTCGTTTTGACAACATGGTTGTTGGTATTATCGAGGCAATCGAGCCACATCCAAACGCAGACAAATTAAGAGTTTGCAAGGTTGATATAGGTGACGGTGAAATCAAAGATATCGTTTGCGGTGGTATTAATCTTGAAGTTGGAATGAGAGTTGCAGTTTCATGTCCGGGTGCTGTTGTTCGTTGGCATGGAGAGGGCGAACCTGTAGTAATCAAGAATTCAAAACTTCGTGGTGTGGCTTCTTACGGTATGATTTGTGCTTCTGATGAAATTGGTCTTGGCGATTTATTCCCGGCAAATGAAGAAGCAGAAATATTGGATTTATCAGCATTTGAAGTACCTGCAGGTACACCTATTTCAGATGCTCTTGACTTAAATGATGTTATTCTTGAAATTGATAACAAGTCAATGACAAACAGACCTGACCTTTGGGGTCATTACGGAATTGCCCGTGAAATCGCGGCACTGTATAATCTTCCATTAAAGGAAATCACACCTTTTGTTCCGGATGTTGCTTCTGATTTCAATGTTGACATTGAAGATACAGACAGATGTCCAAGATACATCGGTGTTTCAATGACAGGCGTTTCAGTTAAGCCTGCTCCATATCAGATGCAGAACCGTATCTGGAAAGTTGGAATGAGACCTATCAATGCATTAGTTGATATTACAAACTATGTAATGTTAGCAACAGGTAATCCAACTCATGCTTTTGATGCGACACAGATTTCAGACCACATTGTTGTAAGACGTGCTGCAGAAAATGAGAAATTATTACTTTTAAATGACAAAGAATTAGAACTTTGCAATGATGATCTTGTAATCACAGACGCAGAGGGACCTGTTGCTCTTGCCGGTGTTATGGGTGGAGCAAAAGATTCTATCTTACCTACAACAGAGCAGGTTATTTTAGAAGTTGCAAACTTTGAATCAACAGGCATCAGAAGAACTGCTCTTCGCTACGATAACAGAACCGAGGCTTCATCAAGATATGAAAAAGCTATCGATCCTGAGAGATGCGATCAGGCACTCGCACTCAGCATGCAGTACTTCAAGGAAATCTATCCTGAAGTTCAGGTTACAGGTTTCTGCGACAAATACGAAAAGAAACTCGACAGAGCCCAAATCGACGTTAGCCTTACATGGCTTGAGAAGCGTCTTGGTAAACACCTTACAAATGATGAAATTGAAAACAAGTTAGGATTACTTGGATTCGATGTTACAATTGACGGAGATAACATGCACGTTGTTGCACCTACATGGCGTTCAACAGGCGATATTTCAATCAAGGATGACGTAATGGAAGAAGTTGCAAGAATGTATGGTTATGACAATTTCGAAGCAACACCATTTACAACATCTTTTGAAGGAGCAATCAACCAGAAAGATATCGATTTAGTAAGAAATATAAAAGAGTACCTTGCTATTCGTTGCGGAATGCAGGAAGTATACACATACCCATGGATGAACGACACATTTGTAAATGCAGTTCTTCAGAATACTGACGGAGTATTAAAACTTTCTACTCCTCCTGCTCCAAACTTAAGTTACATCCGTTCTTCACTTCTTCCAAACCTTTGCGAAGCCGTAGTGAAAAACGAGAGATACTTTGATGATTTTTCAATTTTTGAGGAAGCTCAGGTATTCTATGATAGAGACTACAGTTCACCATATGACGCGACTGAATCCCTTCCTTCTCAGAAGAGAAAAATAGCTGCTGCATTTGCAACAGGTACAAAGAAAATTGATGTACTATTCAGAGAGGCTAAAGGTGTTCTTGAGTATATGTCACGTTACACACACATGGAAGAGTTCACATTCAAAAAAGTTGAAAAGCCTGTATGGGCAGACAATGTTGTTTGGATGAACATCTTCGTTGGAGATGACTGCATCGGTGAAATGGGACTTTTATCAAAGAAAGTTTCTATGGACTGTGGTATCAAGAATCTCTCAGTTATTCTCTTTGAGATTGATTCAACAATGCTCAAGCCATTGATTTCAAGGACTAACAAGTTTGAGCACCTTGCTGAATATCCTGAGACAGACTACGATGTATCAATGCTCTTCGATGTAAATACAACATGGGCAGATATCTATGATGCAATCATGGGACCAAAGAAGGCTGCTGCTCTTCTTAAGGATGCTGCATTTGTTGATGAGTACAGAGGAAAACAGATTCCTGCAGGAAAGAAATCTGTAACTATCAGACTTACAATCGGTTCAGAAGAGAAGACTCTTACTTCTCAGGAAATCGAAAAAGTTGCCGGTCAGGTATTATCAAAACTTGGCAAGAAAGTCGGTGGAGAATTGAGAACACAGTAATATTGATTACGTGTTAATTACTTTTTTAAATAAAAACAGCGTTAGGTTTGTAAGAATTTCAACAAACCTGACGCTGTTTTTGTATGATCTTATATGAACTTGCATAATCTTATATGATTTTATATGATCTTATATGAACTTGCATAATCTTGAATTATCTTATATTATCTTATATTATCTTGAATCATCTCATACTATCTTATATTATCTTGAATTATCATTTATTAGTTTTACTGTTATTATTCTATCTCTGCCCCTTTGGCATTCAATGCATACTCTTCTTCTCTTAATTTCTTTTTTCGATATAATGCAAATATTGAAATGGCAATAAAGGATAAATAGCTAATCCACGAAGACACTTTCTGAATTGTTGTTCCGACGTATGTTATGGTTAATTTATTACATTTCAGATTCTCAACCGTGAGCAAACCGTCTTCACTTTTGTATGGATAAGTTCTGTTACCATCGGATACTTCATATCCGACATAACAATTTATTGGAAATACTACCTTTCCGTCTATTGCATCAAATGTGAATTTATTCCCGTTTCTCTTAATGTTATATTTATCATAATAACTCAACATTAATTCATTATCCCACACACGTTTTCCATCTACATACTCCATTATTCTGTCTTTCACATCATTAGGCAGATATTCTCCCTGACCAATACTGTGATTATCATTCAATTCCATATTATCAACCGGTGAACGCACTAGAATTGTCAATGACACCATCCATATTGCGAAAATTGACACAATCATTAATATCGTAACAATTCTGTCCCTGTGCGCCAAAACTAAATAAAGTGCAAAAGGAAGTCCGCAAAATGTCAGCATTCTAACCGGAAATTGAATAATATTAACCTGAGGAATAAGCGCTTCCAATACTCCCCAGAAAAACAAATCTGTGCATGTAAATAAAATAAATACATTTGTCATTAGCAGTTTAGACTTATAATTCTTTTTATAAGTAAATATAACAATGACAATCAGCAATAATATTGTTGCAATCACAGAAACAACATCACTGTTATTACACAATGACAAAGCATTGCTTTTTACTAATCCAAATGTCTTTTCCCCTGTCATATAATACATTGTTGTATTACTCTGCATTTCAAGTATGGGAAGAATTGTAACCAACGCCGATACGATTGTCAGAATCGCATTTATGCCCGTGTACAAAACTATCTTTGGATAATCTATTATTTTTTTTATGTTTAAAATATAATATCCTGCTAAAAATACACAAGTAATTATGGTTGAGACAAAATGCGCATTAAACAATGTAATCATTCCAAAAAATAATGCAAAACTAAATCTCTTATTGTAAAAAATCTCATATATTCCAAGCACAATAATTGGCCACGCAATATATGCCTGTGCCTCTCCTAATCCCTCTCTTCCAATAAACACCCACAGTCTTCCAGGAAATAATATGTAAAATAATGTTGATATAAATATAATGGCTCTTTGCATTTCAATCTTCTGATATTTGAATACTTTGCCGATACAATAATAGAAACTTAAACCGGAAGTAAAAGTAATAAAAACTTTGTACAACAAAATTGCATTATAGTATCCAATTCCAAACTTGGCCAATACTGCAAAAGGATACATAAAAATATCCGGATAAAAGAGCCCCAAAGGATATCCCGATTGAAAATATGTATTAGAATACATAAGTGGTTTCAAATTATCGAAAGATATCTCTTTTGACAATGCAAGCAACCTCTCGTAATGAAAAGCTCCGTCGCAATACATATCAAATAAGAAAAAGCGTGGCAGTATTAAAAACACCGAAAT
Source organism: Lachnospiraceae bacterium (assembly GCA_024698345.1). Lineage (GTDB taxonomy): Bacteria > Bacillota > Clostridia > Lachnospirales > Lachnospiraceae > SIG293. The sequence continues at coordinate 23,288 of JAILRH010000058.1, forward strand.
TGCAAAAAATATAAGCAAAGCCACTCTATCATTTATTTTTGCTTCTATCTTATCCAAAAATATATTGTTTGTTTCAATTGTCTTTTTTGTAAACGATTTATTATTTACATTTGATGTTGATACACTTGTCATATTATTATCTCTCATCCTTTTTTCATTTTCAAAGACACCTACTCAGTAAATCTTCTTACCCGCAACTTCACTTTTTTTAGAGGAAGTGACATCTGCTTGGTTATATATTTTAATTCAATTTTATTGGTAAGTTTTCTCAACAAACATGCTCCAAGATATGTTCCCACAAAAACAATAATTACGTATATCGGCTTAGGTATATTACAATAACGTAAGCAATACTGTATTATAATTGGATGAACCAAATACATTTCGTACGAACAGGTACATGCATTAATCACTTTTGTATTCTCACATTTTATTATAAGCTCCATATGATAAAATAATAATCCTGCAAGACAAGGTAGCGTATAATTAGACACTATAAATAATGTCATACCATCAAACACGCTAAAATAAATATTTAAATATAATAACACTAGCGCAACCAATTCAACTAATATTAAATATCTATTTTTTTTCAAAAATTCATTAATTGATTCTTGTTTTGTTGCAATAATCCATCCTACGATAAAGGCTAACGGCAAGATACGATTAGGATCATTTTCAAATCCACTTACCAGCATTGCCGAAGTTATCCAAGTTAAAAATCCTAATAAAATATACCTGTTACTGTTCTCGTTAACCCGTAACATTATTTTTCTAAAAATATAATATGTTATATATATGTACAAAATGCTCTTTACATACCAGTGGTAGTTACATCCAAAATTGAAATATAAAAACTTCCATAGTATCGTTGGATTAAAGCCTCTATACTCTATCAATACCTGGTATATTAAATACATGAAATAGAATGGAACAAAAATACGAATAAACTTCTTTTTAAAAAAATCATCTAAATAATCTTTGCGATTAATAGTGCAATATGCCAAACCATATCCCGAAAAAAAATAAAAAATCCCCACTCCAATAAAGCCAATACCGGACAAAAATGGATGGATACGAAGATGTCCAAATATTATCCATATACTTGCCACAAATTTTAAAACTATACTATTATTCTTCATCTTATGCTCCTATAAAAATAAGATAATTACATATAACTATTTTACAATAATGTCCATAAAAATCCAATTATAATTTTCCTGCTTTATATACATTCACTGTCACTTATTGTATAATTGTTCTGTTACGATTTTATAAAAAAGAGAGGTTAAAAATCAACATGTTTAATATTATCGTGAAAATGTACATAACCCTTTTTCCAACTATTCTCGCGGGCATTGCTAACATGGGGTGGTGTAAATCTTCCCTGATGAAAGCAGCCATGAAGCCAATGGATTTTGGAAAGGAGTTTTCAGACGGAAAGAGAATATTCGGAGACAACAAAACATGGAAGGGATTTTTTGGATATATTTTGTTTAACACCATCTTTTCCATACTGTGGGGTATTATATGCAACGTTACAAAAATTGAGCAATGGAATTATTTCTATTTAAGTCATGACAATACTGTTCTTTTGAATGTCATTATAGGTATTCTTCTTGGTTTGGGTTATGCATTATTTGAACTTCCTAACAGTTTTATTAAAAGGAGGCTTGATATCACTCCCGGCAAAAGTATTGATGGGATTAAAAAAGCCTTTTTTATTTTTTTAGATCAGGCCGATTCAATTATCGGATGTGCTTTGGTGGTCTGGCTTTTTTACGATATTGGAATAGGATTATATCTGTTATTCATCATAGTTGGAGCCTTTACTCACATCCTAATCAATATGCTGCTCTACTTCTTACACCTGAGAAAAAATATGTTTTAGTTTTTAGAAATTGAGGGATTATAAATGATAGTAAAATTGGATACAAACAGTAATAATAATAATAATAATTCCGGTAGTGAGATTGAACACAATCCTATAAACAAACTTGGAAACAAAGGTAAGTTTCTTCTTCAAATGAAAACGGCAGGCTTCAATGTTCCTGACGGTTTTATTCTTGACAGTGACATTTACGATATTACAATAGCCGCAAACGGATTGAGAGAAAAACTGGACTCTATATTACCACATCTAACTATGCAAAACGTCAAAGAGATTTCATGTGAACTTGTATCTCTTTGGGAAGATGCATTGTTGCCGGATAATATTTGTCACGAACTGGATTTACTGACAGATGACGATACTCTGTATGCCGTCAGAAGTAGCGGTCTTATGGAAGATCTTGCCTCTCATTCTTTTGCAGGGCAGTATGATACTTTTCTAAATGTAAAAAAAGAGGATATCGCATCCAAAGTTATCGGCTGCTATCAGTCAATGTTTCGTGAGGTTTTGTTACAGTACTTAGTAAATAATAATTTAGATACAGCTGCTCTTAAGATGTCAGTAATTGTTCAGGAGATGGTTCCCGCTCAGTATAGTGGAATCTGTTTTAGTGTCAATCCTTCCACCGGCGAAGACAAGGTTATGCTTATAGAGGTGTCAAAAGGGCTTGGCGAAAATATTGTAAGCGGTCGTACTGCACCGGAACAATACTTTTATAACTGGTATGACCAAAAGGAAATCAGGCGTAACAGCAATAATTCTTTGCTCTCACCTTCAATGGTTGACAAGTGTGCCAAAGTCTTTGAAGGCATTCAGTTATTTTTCGGTTATCCCTGTGATATTGAATTTGCAGTTTACAACGAAGAGGTTTTTATTCTTCAGTCAAGACAGATAACCAAACTGCAGTACAACGGTATTAAAGATATGTGGACTACTGCTGATTTCAAGGACGGCGGTGTATCTGCCACGGTGTGCACACCTTATATGTGGAGTTTATACGAATATATCTGGGATTATTCTCTAAGAAACTTCATTGTAAAAACTGAGATTCTGACTGACGATGAACTTCCTGATATATTAGGTGAGATGTTCTACGGTCGCCCATACTGGAACATGAGTGCAGTCAAAAAAGCGATGAGCCAGGTTATCGGTTATAAGGAACGTGAATTTGACAACGAATACGGAATAACCGGAAATTACGAAGGCGACGGTGCAACCACTAAGATTACTCCAAAGACTCTTCACAGAATGTTGAGAATAGTATTGCGCCAGAGTCAATTGTTAAGACACAGAAGAAAAAATGCCCAAAGATACAAATCAGATCTTTTAAAGCGCTATTATCTTGATAAGAAAAAATATGATACTAATCAGATTAAAGACATCGAAAAAGATTTTTACCGTATCACAAAGAGTACATATCTTAGAAGTGAAACAACATATTTCTGGCAGATTTTTATTAACACAATCCATCAGTCATTGTACAAAGACAGTCTGCTTAAATATGTGTCGGAGAGCGAGTATCTGGCTTTGCTTGGCAGCATTAACAACATCTCCCATCTTCTGCCTTTCTATGAAATGTGGGATGTATCAAGAGATATCCGAAATAATGCGGACGCATTTGAATACTGGAAGTCAAATGATATAAATGAACTGACAAATCATCTGTCTGACAGTGAATATTGTATGCCTGAAGTGGATAAAATTTTGCAAAAATACGGATACCATTCAGACAAGGAATTAGACATTACTTACCCTTGTTATTATGAAAATCCTTCTACCATAGTTAGCATGGTAAAAGATATGGTTGTGCTTGACGATTCATTCTCACCAAATGAAGATAAAGAAAAAGGACTGGCTATGCAAAAGGAAGTCCTTGATAAGATTGCAGCCAATGTCTCTCCAAAGGTTTTCAAAAAAGTACACAAAAAAGTTATTAACATGCGTGACATGCTCTGGTGGCGCGAGGAATTCAGAGATATTTCCACCCGCTTCTACTATCTTCTGAGAGTGTACACAATTGAGTATGCAAAGTTACTGGCCAAACAGGGGATACTTGAAAATATCGAAGATGTCTGGTTCTTAAAAGTTAAAAACCTTTGGGACTTCATTGATGATAAATGCACAGCTGATGAACTTCAGACCACAATAGAAAAGAATAAAAGATATTATAATTCTTACAGAAACTATATCAGTGACAACGAGATTGGAACTGTATTCTCTGATAACGGTGCTACCACAAAGGACAATGCTTCATCCGGAATAAAGGGACTTGGTGCAAATAACGGAACAGTTACAGGTGTGGCAAGGGTAATAGAAGATTTCACTGAAATTGACCGATTAAAAGAAGGTGATATTCTCATTACCAAATTTACCGATACCGGATGGACTCCAAAATTTGCCATTCTTTCAGGCATTGTTACTGAATACGGCGGAATCCTCTGCCATGCGGCAATAGTTTCAAGAGAATACGGAATACCTGCCATTGTCTGTTGCAAAGATGCCATGAAAAAAATTCGCGACGGACAAATCATTACAGTAAATGGAGCCACAGGTACCGTAACAATAAATAAGTAAAGGATGAACTGATATGAAATATATTGTTGGAATGTGGAACAAATCAGTAATATTAACTTACCTTGGAATGGCCTTTGCCGTGCTTGGTATATATATGTGTTTTGACAACAAAATCAATTATGCATATTGCTGTCTTATTATCGCAGGAGTATGCGATTTGTTTGACGGCGCAGTGGCAAGAAAAGTTAAGCGTAACGATGAAGAAAAACAATTTGGCATAGAACAGGATTCACTTGTGGATGTTATGAGTTTCATTGCACTTCCGCTATGTATATTTATTACAACCGGAGGCAGCAGCTTCTACCGTGTACCTGTATTTATTTTTTTTGCTGTAAGCGGAATAGCAAGACTTGGATATTTTAATGTTGTAACTGCTGACGAAAACAAAGCAATCAAGTACTACATCGGTCTTCCGGTCACATATACAGCCCTGATTTTTCCTCTGGTATATCTGCTTCACCTTGTAACTGATCAGAATATTTTTTCAGTTATTAACATGGTAGCTGTACTTGTTGTTGGAATACTTCAACTGCTAAAAATCAACATTATAAAACCAAAGGGAGCAGCATATATCTTTTTTGCATTATTGGCTGTCGCTCTGGTTATTCTATATTTGGTGGTACTATGAAAATATATAACAGAAAAGAAAAATCTTATGAAGAAATACGGCAATTCGGTCAGGGGGCACTTGCTTTTTTGTACGGCAATGCCTTTGGCAGACTTCTTTTAAAAATAGCAGTTTCTCCCCTGGTTTCTTCTATTTACGGATGGATGAACCAAAGACCGAAAAGTGCAAAAAAAATTCCCGGATTCATAAGTGAATACAATATCAATACTAAAGATTACGAAGATCGTGAATACACATCTTTCACAGACTTTTTCACAAGAAAAATAAAAGAAGGCGCAAGAGTCATTGACCGTAATGCAGAAATATTGATTTCTCCCTGCGACTCAAAACTACTTGTATATAAGATTGATTCTGATCTTAGAGTCATGGTTAAAGGGCGCGAATACACCCTTGACGAATTGGTTGCAGGAAAGACAGATACTGATTCTTTTAAAGGAGGATGGTGCCTTGTATACCGTCTCTCAATGGATGATTATCACAGATACTGTTTTGTGGATGAAGGTAAAATGTCGGACAGCTACAAGATTAAAGGTAAGCTGCACACGGTGAGTTCCCTGTCATCAGCTTACAAAATATACAAGGAGAATACCCGCGTGATTAACGAATTAGAAACCAATAATTTTGGTAAAATAATACATATTGAAGTTGGCGCATTACTTGTTGGAAAAATAAAAAACAGAAATGTTATCAGCTTTGAGCGCGGAGAAGAAAAAGGATACTTTGAACCCGGCGGTTCTACTATAGTACAGTTCATAGAAGCTAATACTGTATCAATTGATGAAGATATATTAGAACAGAGTGCAGCAGGCATTGAAACTAAAGTTTATTACGGAGAAAGAGTAGGGAAAAAATGTTAAACAGATTACATATCTATATGAAAGAAAGATATCCTTTAATCCCACGACTTATTCTGGGATTAATTATATTTTTGGAAATTCATTTTATTATACTCTTAAATGAAGGAGTAACACATTTTCAAATCGGAATACAGGAGTTCGTTGGAGCCTTTACTGTCTTTGCCTTTCTTTTGTGGCTTCGCATCGCAGATGACCTGAAAGATTTTGAAGTGGACAAGGTTCTGTTTCCGGACAGACCTTTGGCAAGAGGAAGTGTATACAAAAAAGATGTTGTTATATTTTGTATAATAATTCAGGCAATCTCTCTTGTTCTTAACTTTGTCTTCATGAACAATTTCTTTTTCTGGATTATTTTATATTTTTACGGTTACCTGATGAGTAAATGGTTCTTTCAGAAAGCTAAAATACAGCCAAGCTTACCTCTTGCTTTAGTAACTCACAATCCTGTGCAGATGTTTGTAAATCTCTACATAATATCATTTACCGTTATCAAATATCATTTGCCGGCTTTTACTCTCACAACTGTTCTGACACTTTGGACTTTGTATTTTCCTGCCCTGATTTGGGAAGTCTCAAGAAAGATCAAAGCTCCGAAAGATGAAAATGATTACACGACTTACTCCAAACTATTCGGGCATGTAAGATCAACAAGATTTGTAATGATTCTCACCATCGTAGATATTATTACAAACATGATATTGGTATACAGGCTGAACAAAATTTCCATTTTAATATTCTTTGTTTTGGTTTCTTGGATGACATGGAAATTTATTCAGTTCATGAAAAATCCTGAGAGATTTGTTCTCGTTGAGAAAGTTGAAATATATACCTATTTACAGGAGACAACAATGTTGCTCACTGTTGTAGTTTATTTGCTGGTTGGAAGGATTTAGTATGTTTGGCAATAAAATAAACAATCTTCTGGCTCTGAAAAATGCAGGACAACCGGTTCCTGAATTTGAAGTCATAGCTTTTGAAGATATAATTGATACAACTAAATATGAAAACCTGCTGGAAGCATATCTGGCTGCGCACATGCAGGAAGATTCCGCTGAGAAGAGGCAGGATAATCCGACTGCGCACATGCAGAATCTTAGAACTGATGAGTTGTCAGAACTTCTCTCAAGCTGCGTCAGAAAAGATTTTAAATCATCCTTTGAAAACACATTTTCCCACTTAGGCGATGCAGTTGCGGTTCGAAGCAGTTGCAAATTGGAAGACAGCGATAAACAAAGCTTCGCCGGTCAGTTTTCTACATTTTTGAATGTTCCGGCTTACGATATTTTTGATAAAGTTTTGCAATGTCTGAAATCTCTGTTCTCGGAAAATGTTCTGACATACCTTGATCAAAAAATGATTTCTCCAAGAGAACTGGTTATGGATGTTATTATTCAAAAAATGATTCCTTCCGACATTTCCGGAGTACTTTTCACATCAAACCCTCAGGGTATTCTAAACGAGAGTGTAATTGTTGCAGGAAGAGGTCTTGGGGAAGGAGTTGTCCTGGGCAGGGTTGATACTACTACTTACTATTACCATCTCGCGGACAAACTATATTATTACGAGGGGAAAGAGGATTTATTGCCAAATAACAAGGTGGAACTGTTAATACACACTGCGAAAAAAATCACGGGTATTCTCGGAGAATATATCGATTTAGAGTTTGCATTTTTTAATGATAACCTCTACATTCTTCAGGCAAGAAAAATAACCACGATTAAAGATGACAGCCCTCTTATTTTAGATAACAGTAATATTGTGGAAAGTTATCCGGGCACTTCTCTCCCTCTCACGGTTTCCTTTGTAAAAATCATTTACGGCGGTGTATTTAAAGGTGTAAGCCGCAGGGTTCTGAAAAATGAGAGAGAACTGAAAAAGCACGAAGATGTATTTTATAATATGGTGGGAAATGCTAACGGAAGAATATACTATAAAATCAGCAACTGGTATACTGTTCTGAAATTTCTTCCATTTCACAATAAAATTATTCCTGTCTGGCAAGAGATGCTTGGTGTAAAAAACAAGAGTTATGATGCAAATGAAGTTAACCTCTCACTCCCTGTAAGAATAATGACCTATGTAAATTCTTTCTGTGAACTAATCACGGTACCCCGTCATATGAAAAAATTGGAAGACAACTTTACTAAAGTCAACAATTGGTTTTATGAGTCTTTCAGTGATGACAGTACCCCAAAAGAGTTACTGGAAATGTATGGGGAGATAAAAGATAAATTATTATCCATATGGGATATTACTCTGCTCAACGATATGTATGCTTTTATATTTACCGGCCTTGTAAAATCAAGACTAACGAAAAAGTACAACTTCTCAGAAGCCGAATGTAATAATTATATATCAGGCATTTCAAATATAGAGAGTATGAAACCTGTAAAAGCACTGTTAGAACTGGCATATCATTTTGACGAATACTCAGAAGATGAATATGCGCAAAAAAAGGCCGACTATATTCGCCAATATGGTGACCGCAATTTAGAGGAACTAAAACTTGAGAGCGAAACATTCAGAAGTTCCCCAAAACTCCTGGATGAGAAAATCAATTACTACCGCAAAAATCTAAAACGCCTTGAGCAAAGCTACAAAGATGTAAACTCTGCTCGTAATTCCATGATAAAAACAGATATTCTGACACGCTTTTTAGTCAATCGATGTTCTGTTGGAATTGCCGGCAGAGAAAAATCACGTTTGAATCGAAGCAGAATTTTTGGAATCGTCAGATTAATATTCACTACAATCGGAGATAATTTTGCAAGGCGCGGAATACTTGATGACAAGAGAGATATATTTTATCTGACTGTGGAAGAAGTATTTGAAATTGTGGGTATGAATGGTGATTTGACAGGCAATGCTTCAGATGACAATGGTTTAGATGACAGTGGTTTAGATAGATTTGGTTCAGATAGCAAAGGTTTAAACAGATTTGGTTCAGATAGCTTTGATATCAACCGGATCAAATCCATTGTTAACGAACGAAAAGAAAACTATAAACTTTATGAAGTTCTTCCACCTTACAGCCGATTAATATTTGCAGGAGAAGAATTTGACAAAACACATATCAGCATCAATACATATAAACGAAAACAAACTACTAATGTACTGCAAGGTGTGCCATGCTCCGGCGGAATCACTGAGGGTGAAGCACTAGTCATTGATAATGTCAAAAACTTAAAAGATGTTTCAGACAAAATTCTTGTTACTAAAATGACAGATCCCGGCTGGGTATTTTTGCTTGCTACTGCAAAAGGTGTACTGTCAGAAAAAGGCTCTCTGCTCTCCCACACTGCCATTATTTCAAGAGAATTAAAAATTCCTGCAATCGTAGGGATAGATAATTTACTGGACACAATCGAGAGCGGTGACTATCTGCGAATAGATGCAGGTACCGGGAAGATTGAGATACTCAGGAGGAAATAGCCCCCATACACTGTTGCAACACTTAGAAAAAAGATAAGAGATGCACCTATTAATAATAATGATACTTAGGAGATAACCAAATGAACTGCATCATATTTAAAAATGAAAAAAAATACGTAAATGATTTTATAAATTTACCTGTAAAATTATATGGAAAGGATGACAATATGGAGAGTCCGGGCACTGTAAAGCAACTGCTTCTTGGAAATCATCCACTCTCAAAATATTTTACGCTGTATCCTTTTCTTATCTATAGTGAAAAAGAAGTTGTTGGAAGATTTGCAATAACGGCTTACGAAAATGATGATACTGCATATCTTGGTTTCTTTGAATGCATAGACGACAATCAGGTTTCTCAATACTTGTTTGAATGCGCTTCTGACTTTTGCCGACGCAAAAAATTCAGCCGTATTCTGGGGCCTGTAGATGCTTCATTTTGGATGAAATACCGTTTAAAAATAAACAGATTCGACGAGAAGCCATACACAGGAGAACCCTACAACAAATCATACTATTATCAGATGTTTCTCAACAGTGGATTTGAAGTAATGGAACATTACACTTCAAACAATTACAGAGCAATTGATACGAGTTATGAAAACGAAAAATACGAAAAAAGATACCGTGAATTTTTGGCCAATGGCTATGAAATAAAAAGTCCCACAACAGCTGAATATGACAAAACCGTGGAAGAAGTTTATGAGCTGATAACGGATTTGTACAAAGATTTTCCGATATTCAAAGACCTGGGCAAAGAGGATTTCAAAACTATTTTTGCGGATTATAAAACAATAATGAATATGAGCATGACAAAGATTGCTTACTACAAAGGTAAGGCTGTCGGCTTTTACATAAGTATTCCCGATTACGGAAATCGCGTATACCATCTGGATTTAAAAAATCTGTTGCCTAACCTCATGTATATTATGCGAAACAGAAAAAATCCCAAGCGCTATGTCATGTTGTATATGGGCGTTGACCGGGAACACCGAGGCCTTGGCAAAGCACTTGTATACAGTATTATGAAAGAGCTCATGAATAACAATTTACCAAGTATAGGGGCACTAGCAAGGGACGGTAAGGTAACTCAGACATACGCCTTCGATGATATCGAGAACGTATATGAATATGTTCTTCTTGGAAAGAAATTATAGGCATTAACTTTTGATTTTTT
>JAILRH010000066.1 GCA_024698345.1 Lachnospiraceae bacterium
AATGTGACTAGAGATGAGGATGGAATTACAACAATGAGCATTTATGATTTCCTTTTGAAGGAAAATAGCTTGGAATTGTGATGAGTTTTGATAAAACTTTAATCATTGCTTAAAACTCATGTATTTATGGGCTTTTCAGCCATTTTTATCAAAACTCATCACAATTCCAAGCTATTTTCCTTCAAAAGGAAATCATAAATGCTCATTGTTGTAATTCCATCCTCATCTCTAGTCACATTCATAACATCCTTAACCAAGATAATCTTTTTAAATGAGTCATTTACATTCACCAGCGACGCCTTCTCCTGCATTCGCTTCTCTTCCGTTGGCATACTAAATGCGGACTGGATGTAATAGCGCTTACTTCCCAGATTAGCTATAAAATCAATTTCCAAATAGGTTCTCTCTGTTTTTCCTTCCTGGTTTACACCTCTTTTTTCTACAACTCCCACATCTACGGAATACCCCCGACTACGCAATTCGTTATAGACAATATTCTCCATGATATGTGTCTCTTCGATTTGACGAAAGCCTAATCTGGCATTTCTAAGCCCCACATCCTCAAAATAGTATTTCAAAGGAGTGCCTATATATTTTCTTCCCTTTACATTGTAGCGGTTAGCTTTGTTTATGACAAAAGCATCTTCCAGATACTCTATATACTGTCTTATTGTATTAGCGCTAATAGTAGACTGTATTACACTTTTAAAAGTCGCCTCAATCTTAGGTACATTGGTCAGCGAGCCGATTGCAGACGCCAAAATATTAACCAAATCTTCTAATTCCTGTGTCTTTTCAATATGATGTCTTTCAATAATATCTTTTAAATATGTCTCTTCAAATAGTTTGGTTAAATAATTTATCTTCTGCTCTTCGGTCTTCATTGTTACAGTAAGAGGTAATCCACCATATATAACATAATCTGCCCATCCATAATACTCATCTCCCTCATATACTTGCATGAATTCCCTAAAAGTCAGTGGATAGATATGAATCTCATCACCTCTCCCACGAAACTCTGTAATAACATCTTTTGAAAGAAATTTCGAGTTACTTCCGGTTACATAGACATCAGCATTTTTAATGTGCAGTAAAGAATTCAACACTTCTTCAAATTCTTCTAACAACTGAACTTCATCTAACAAAATATAATACTGTTCTTCGTCTATAATACGAGACTCAATATAATCCAAAATAGTATCCGGATCCCGATATTTCTTATCTTTTCTTTGATCCAATTCAATAGAAACTATATGTTTTTCATCAATCCCATGCTCCAACAAATAGTTTTTGAAAATTGTAAAAATCAGATACGATTTTCCGCATCTTCTTATACCGGTCACAACCTTAATCATTCCATTATGCATTCTATTTATTAAGTCATTCAAATACTTATCTCTTTTTATATCCATTTCCAAACTCCTTATCTGAATATTTTTGACATATTTGACATTTTTGTTCAAAATAATTATACATCTTTATTTTTTAATCAGCAACAACACATTGAATATTTTTGACATAAATGACAAATTTATTCATGCTCTATACTCATTGTATAATATAAAAATGACATCCAAACAGAAACATTTGCCAGAATGCCATAATTATATCCTCCTGCTAAAGTGAGTGAGCCGTTCTAAAGAATAGTTTGAGGATAATAACGGAATGACTGCATATTGATAAAAAAAGATTCAGGTGCAACCAATATTAGTTAACAACCTGAATCCTTCATTCCTTTAATACTATACTTTTGCTTTTTCGATAAAATTAATTTGCTTTAAAACCATATACTAGTAATACCCTCTTCATGTGACGTGACATGTTCTTCCAATAATTTGGCGTATTCTTCATTTTTTATTACATAATGGTTCAAATAAAATACAAACGCTTCTCCTCCAAATAATGGACAAGTTTTTCTTTGCTTGCAAAGAGGGAAATTCCTCTCCAACCGGCAAATGCACATGCGCATAAATTATCATTTTTTCACCTCTATGTCACTTCTTGTTCATAACACTTTGATCATAAACAGACAGGGATTCTCCTCGTCCCAGATACAGGTAAACACCTCCAATGGGTAGAAACCCTCTTTCCTGTAAAATGCCCTGGTTCCATTATACGGCTCATACACTGCCGATTCATCCAATGTTTTTACTGTTAAAAATCGGTAGCCCATTTCCCTACAGAAGTGAACGCAGGCCTCCATCAATTCATGTCCGATTCCCCTTCTGTGATATTCTTTGAGAATACCGAGATTATAAATATCAGCGGTGTACTCATTATGGATCTTGAGCGCCACAAAACCGATTGCTTTGTCACCATCATAAACCACAAAAAATGGATACTCCCGATGGATCACCGACTTGTTTACAATGTCCTCAGGTGGTGAAAACCACTCCGGAAGTGCGTTCATAATCTCCAATGTTACTCTTGTTTTTTCATCTGGTTTTTCTACTTGTTTTATTGTAATCATCTTTTCCTCCGTTTTCCGACAAGACACAAAAAAAGCTACAGATATCACTCTGTAGCCAAACATCAACTATATACAGAGCAAAACAAAAATCATTCATGACATCAAAAATAGAACTGCCTTCGCAGTCTGTTATTTTCTATGCATTTTATGATTCTTTGCTCTTTCCGTCTATTTTCCTGCCGGTAACCGGTAGTACGATAATCGGGTAAATCACTCCCTTTACTTTATTGTTGCCTTGTCATGATATTATAGTAACATCTCTACCGGAATTTTACAATGGCTACCTATACTTTTTGCCTTGAGGCAATGTTACATCCACTGACTTGGAAACTTCTGTTTTTCAGGTGTCTTAAAATCGTTTGTCAATTCATCATTTTCTCTCTCCGAAAGTTCTTCAAATACTTTGGGCTCAACAAATTTCCCACCAAACCCCGCAAGCCCATTTTTAACTAATTCGATTCCTAAAAACGCATCAAAATTCTTGCCATCCAAGGTTGTGATTCCAAAATAATCGCAAGTCTTAAATCCAAGAAGTGGGTAATAATCCGGTTCTCCAAAGATAACTGCCCCCTCATACCCATGCTGTTTTGCAAGCTTTAGAGTTTCCTCCAGCAAGATTCTACCAATACCGCATCCCTGCCACTGGGGCAATACACATAGAGGACCGAAGGTCAGTATTTCTTTTGTCTGATTCCCCTTTTGCAATTGAGCTTTTGTATAATAAATTGCTCCCACTATTTCTCCGTTCACCTCTGCAATTCTGGATATTTCAGGTACATAATCCTCACAATTTCTGATTTTGTGAACCAGCAAATGCTCATTGCATCCAACCCGATGTTTGTTCCAAAATGCTCTAAGTGCAACCTCCTCAACCTCATGATATTCCTCTTGAGTTTCCTCTCTGATAATGACCTCTTTTATATTTACTTTATTCTTTCTCGGAAAATAGCCCAGATCCAGCCGCACTTCTTTGCGTTCAATGTCTCTGTTGGAATAACAACAGCTGTCAAAACCAACCAGTTCAAAGCCTTCCCGTAGATAAAAACTGATGGCCGGAACATTGCAGGATTGTGTCTCCAAAATAACAGCCCGCCTGTGCTCCAGATTAGCCTGTTGCTTCGCAATTGCCATCAATGCATGCCCGATTCCTTTCCTTCTCATACTTTCATGCACCCATAATTCCGTGACCATCAATCGATTGGACCACTCCTCCGGACAAGTCTCAATGCACGCAACCAACTCCTGTTTACCATCTATTTCTTCTACAATCCCCCACGCATAAGCTTTCTCCCAATGCTCCTGATATAGTTTGTCCGGGAAATCATATTCCTCTGGATAGTGTGAAATAGGCTCCTCTAATTTTTCTTTTATCAAATCAACACGAAAACTATTATCCTCTTTTCTAATTTTCACATCGTAATATTCATCCGTAGTATATCTCATAGGAATCGGAACATTTTGCCACTGTTCTTTCGGCAAATGAATAATATTTATTTTTTCTTTGTTCATTTCTATATGTACCTCCAACTCTATTACACATTGCTCCTCGTAATAAACTGCTCCACTCCATCCACAACCGCTCATAAATACCATTATGAAATAACCCTTATGTAATTCATCAGGCATTCCCCTGTATTCTATCAAAGTTCCACCAATATCAAATACTATGACTTTCGCATCTGCATTCTACATGACTTTCCCTCCCTGCTTTAATAATATGTTTATAATATCACACTTCGGGCGAGCCATTTTGCAACACCGTCATCCTCATTGCTCTCAATGATCCATGTGGCAACCGCTTTCAAATCATCTACTGCGTTCTCCACGGCATAACATTCATCCGATATTTCAAACATGGGAATATCGTTAATGGCATCTCCAAAGGAAATCACCTTGGTACATCCCCATATATTTTTCAATTTCCTGATTGCATTCGCCTTCGTTGCCAGTGCCGGCATAATCTCACACCAATATTCCGGTCGGTATAGTTCCTGCTGCATCGTGCAGTGATATCGACTGTCCTTCGAAAAAATATCATATATCGGCTGCAGTTCATCCTTTTCTCCAATACAGGTAAAATAGAACATATCACCCTCATAAAGTGTTTCTATATCTGTCACAGCGCGAAAACGCTTATCCCCTTGTCGCATGCTCAAATATCTCCTGATTCCATCATTTTCATATTGCGGAATCCATGACACTTTTTCGATGCCATCTATGAAAGAATAAACCAACGGACTAATACGGTACTGCGTTAAAACTTCTTGTACCCTGTTTCTTTCCTCCTCCGTAAAATCCTCTTTGGAAAGAATTTCACCGGTAGAAGGTTGAAAAATAAAGGCTCCATTGTATGCAATGATTGGAATGTTCGTGGACAAACCTTTTGTAACTTTGGATGCGGAAACCAAAGATCTGGCAGTTGCATAAGTAAATAGCATACCCTGCCCCACAAGATTGTTGATTGTTTGAATACTGAACGGGCTGATACTGTCTTGTTTGTTAAGCAGTGTACCGTCCAAATCAGTAACATATAATATCTTTTCCATGAAGTTCTCCTTAGTTGTAGCAAAAATACTTCCTTCAATGGCTCGATGTGGATTCGAACCACAGCCTTCCCCTTCATAAATATACTTATTAAATAAATATACTTATGAAGGAGGACGTCTTACCGTTTGACTATCGAGCCCTAACCAAATTACATAAATGTGGCAATTGTTTATTTAATGAATCATCAGCCCTATATACCGTGTTTATGTATGCATAAATAGCATTTTCACAACGACTTTGACCGTATCTTCTCCATACAGCTTTGAGTTCCTCAGGAATATCTAACACAATTATATCATAATGATATTCAATTTGAGAAAACAAAAATGTCGCCAATTCTACACTAGACCTAGAAAACATGACAAAATCATCAAATATAATCTCATCATACGGATTTGGCGCTATTAATTTGCTGAATTTGCTCTCTTTTCTAAAATCATATTTTTTAAATTTCTTATATTCCACCTCGAGAGTTCTCACATCACGCAGATCGTGAACAGCAGTATTTCTCACTAAACGATAGTAATTACATAACTCGTATAACTTTTGATATTCTTTAGGCAATTTCCCTACAACATTATTTACTACGGTTTTGAAGAACTGAAAGAAGCTATCGAGAAGTATATTGTGTATTACAACGAAAAAAGAATTAAAGAAAAACTTGGTTGGATGAGTCCTATTGAATACAGACTATCTACCTTGGCTGCATAAAATAGCGTAGCAGCCATTAAAACTGCTACGCTTAAAAAGTCTAACTTTTGGGGGTCACCTCAAAATTAAGGCGGATTTTTTTACGCTAGGACTCAATTATTGGTAAATCATTGGTATTTTTCTTTTTATAATGTTCAAAACGTCTGAATTACACACTTTTTTATTGATGTTAGTATGCTGCCCAGGCATATGAACAAAACTCGAATCATAATTCTTCCTTTCTATTTCACTGTTACATACGAAATTTTCTTTTGCCTGACTTATGCCAAGTTATGCAAAAATACAATTTTGGTAAATCTTTGGTAAAAAATGAGGATTTTCTTCGGAAACGCCGTAAATACGGGCTTTTCAGAGTCAAGTTAGTATAGTGAATAATATTTTTATCATAGTCTTAAATTCCTTATAAATGCTGTATTTACGGGCTTTCCCGATGTTTTTATGTAGAGCTTGCATCTTGATTACATGGCATATATTGGCATAATTTTGCGTATTTTTGTAAGCAAAAGGTATAAAAATCCGCTATGACCATCTACCATTGGTTCTACCTTCGGAGGGTTGCGATTCTCAATAATCGTTTGAAAACACTCTTCAACATCGGGAGTCATAGGCAAAAACTTTATCCGGATCATATCCTTCTATTCTTCCATTAAGCACGTTGTATCCGGGGACACATTCCCCCTTATCATTGATAATTACTTTACCTCCATTCTCACAAACAAAATCTATGGCATCTGCAAGTATTTCCTGCAAAAAGAATTGCCCTTTGATTTTATTTACGTTGTATATGACCATGGTTTTTTCTTCTTTGAGAGTAGATTTCAGCACCTCTATTCTCTTCTTTTCAATAAATACTCCTAATACATCCGTCACATCCAATACAAGACTATCATGGACGCTTCCACCTAAGT
This sequence comes from Lachnospiraceae bacterium, assembly GCA_024698345.1. Classification (GTDB taxonomy): domain Bacteria; phylum Bacillota; class Clostridia; order Lachnospirales; family Lachnospiraceae; genus SIG293. The sequence goes on from JAILRH010000066.1 coordinate 6,637, forward strand.
AATACGCATCAAAAGGATCCAAAGCCTTATCTGATTCGCTTTTAAGATTTGCAAGTTCTATCGGTAATTCAATATTCGCATACTCCTGACAAAAGTGCATATTATCCACCACGCTCATGCACATTCTATCAGTGTACTCGGCGCAGCGTTTGATATGCTGATCTTTTCCTCTGCTCTCTATTACTTCATTTGGTATAGAATGCCCATCCATCGACACGGCAACAAACAGTGTCCTGCGAGAATCCCTATGATATCCCCATATATATTTTTCAGTAAGATCATACGAATTCTCTACCTTTATAATATAGAACCCTTCTATCTGACAAGATACCAAATGGTATTCAAAGAAGATCTCTGACGAAATTGTTTGAGAAACCTTCCTAATGGCCGCATCCCTCGCATCCATCATCTGCGTATATTGAGTCTCAACATCTGCGTTGGTAAAGTAAACATATTTATGCAGAGAATCTACATCCTCTTTTCTCTTTAAATCATTCAGTAAATTTGCCTCAATCTTGTCAGCAAGAATAACGTAGGTATCAGCTCCGCTATTTTCTAATTCATCAGTATCCTCTACAAAGCAAATTGATTGCCCCGAATCTTTGCTGTACCACCTTGCTGCTCCCTTATCCGGCTCGGCAAATCCCAAAAAACAAATTGCCATTCTATCACCTGCCATTAATCCGTATATTTCTTGGACATAGCTGCTATATCTGTTTTTACCTGTTCTCTCAATGATTCCGGCCCCAAAACCTCCACATAAGGACCGTATTGCAACGCCCAGAATCGCATAGCTTTTTCATTACAGTTAAGTCTGACTACAATTTTATCCCCATCTTGTTCCATTATTTTAAAATCAGTGCCAAACCAATCTACCAATTCTGACATCATATCCGCAGTGGTTGCAAGCTTAATCGCTGAACTCGGTCCGCTGAACATATAAATGTGCTCCGCCATATGTTTGGGAAGATTAAGCCTTCCATCCAGTTCGGGCACTTCTTTCATCGGCTTTATTTTTTCTTCCAATTCATGCACATCTGTCATACGGTCGATACGAAAATGCGCGACATTGTCATACTTATCATAATTACAGATCAGATAGAACCTTCCGTTATTAGCAACTATCTGATACGGGTTTACGACATACGGTTCTTCTCGTCGGGGATGGAGCTTGAAATCCGTTCCTATATCATTATAAATAAAATTGATTTTTCTTTTTTCAGCAATGGCATCATTGATTATATCCATTGAGTACATCGCCTGCTTATTGATGGTGCGATTAAGCTCAGGAAGATTACATACATGCGATACCTTCGCGTTGAAATACTTGCTGGCAAGATTACGGATCTTCTTTATCAAATCCTTGGCCTGACGTATAGATATCGACTTTGAGAAGAGTACACTATCAATTAAAATCCTAAGTTCTGCGTCATCAAATTCCCTTGAAATCAGTCTATAGCCCTTTTCCATCGAAATCTCAAAACCGCATTCCTCTTCAAGTTCTTTCAATGAAAGCACATTATTCTTAACCGAGCGCCGGTCGCACTCCATACCGTAATTCAGTTCCAGTAGCTTTATTATTTCCTGCTGCGTCAAAGAATGATCTTCATCCGTGTAGTTACGGAGTATTTCCAATATGAGCATATTCAGCATTTTTTTGTTACCGGTAGCGTACATAACATGAACCTCATTTCTTTTTTTCTACCAGAGTCTGGCAAATATCTATAACCTTATTAGCTTCATCTATATCCTCTCTTTTATGGAGGATAAAATATCTGCATCTGCGATTAATTCTTCCAGCTCTTTTCGTGCACGATGCTTTTCCTTAACATCTGCACTTTCCGTCATCAAAGAAATCTATCAGATACTTTGCTCCTTCTCCATGTGCCCTTTCTGGATCAAGTAAATCTGCCAGAATCCTGCACATCTGCACTTCTTTATTTGTTACATTAAGCAACCAGTATATGTTATAACTACTTTTCTTATCCACTAATGCATCAATATGATTGGTTACAAGATCTTTACATTCCAGAATAAGGTTTTCAGCCACTTCCACTTCCTACACCTTCCTTTACGCTGCTGGTCAAACAAATATAGATTTCATTGATTCCAGACTCAAACAATTGTGTCGCCCAAAAAGCTTCTCCCCATCTTAGAAAGTAATTGTTTCACTTCTTTATCAAACAGGATCTTAACATTTTTCTGTTCTGCATATTTTATTAATTCTGCGTTAACCTCAGATTTAGCTCTGGTTACTATAATGTATTTATCAATAAGGATGGCACCTTCCTCTTTAAGGAAATAGTTGTCAGCTTTGCATATTTGATCAACAACCGCATTACTTACATTTTCAGAATAATCCTTTACTTGAATAGCAATGATATATGAATTATTTAAAATACCGGGTATCCTTATTATGATATCTGCTCCATGATCATTCTCAACTTTATTACTGGTGGTATCAATACTGTAGCTATCCGGAGATATTCTTCTAAAGCCCTCACATAAAATGAATTCCCATTCTGATGCTTGCGCTGTCTTATTTAATTCCTCATATACAGCATCTGCGAAAGCTTCTTCATTAAATGATTTTTCCACCTGCCTTCTAAATCTCTCTTCATAACTACTACTTGTTCTCAATTCACTGTCAGGAGTCGATAATATCTTTTCTATTTCTTCTCCACATCTATTTATATTCCAAAACCGGGAACGGCATTTAAGAGTTTCACGTATAGAACCATCTGCATTTATATTGTGCCTTGAAAAACACTTTTCGTATTTAACGGGAAAAACATGTCCATAATCCTCCATTTTAGGGTCAATAGAAAAATAATATCCCTTATCAAAATCTTCAGTAGCACGGACAATAACTATCTCATCCCAACCCTCGATACGTGGCACTAATAGAATGTCCCCTTTTTTTACTTTATTGAATATAGGAAAATTGCGTTTAGCAATTTCATCCACAGATTCGCCTCTTAAATCATGTGTGTCCTCATATCCCCAACCTTGACGTAGTCGGCCTTCTCTTATTTCATCAAAAAAGAAGCCTCGCTTATTCGTATCAATTCTATAACCCCAATAATTCATAATAGCACCTCCAAATTTACATTTACTTGCATATATTAGCTAAATTGTACGTTATTTTCCCCATTTTTTCAATGCTGTGATAGTTCCTTCCCAACAGAATTTCTTCCATAACACCTATCCACTCAGGTTTTACAAATAATAACCTTATCAAAATACTCAGCCACGCCTGTAGTAGGATTGAAATCCTCGTAATTACACGGTAACATGTCACAATCACTCCTAAATTCCGGCATTGGCGTGCCCGGACCATGGTTATATATATATTCAAATGCGTATGCGTATTCCGCTATATCCACAACCTCATCTTCATTAGATACCATCCTCACCCATATCCTCTGCAACGCCTGATACATTCTGTAGATGTCTCTTATTTCATCTCTTGTATCGGAACTCATCTCAAAGAGCCAATAATCATATACCTTTAAATCAGGCTTCTTTATTCCTTCCTTTCCCTTGTAGACAAGCCTACCCAAATACTCCAATCTCGCCGCAACAGAAAACAATCTCAGATAATCCTCCTGCGTATTTAACCCAGTATGCAAAAGCATAATCGCACCAGGAGATACCTCCAAACTGGCTTCCCATAACACAGTTTTTATTATTATTTCCGTCGTAATTATTTGTCCCGGGTGAATTAAATTTGATTCTTTTACCATCATCCGATTCTCTCCTTACCTTTGAACAATCTACCACGATCCTCTGTTTTCGTCAGTGGATCCTTGTAATAGAAATAACCTTGGTTCATCAACATATATTTCCATCGATCTTTTTTCCGGAAGTTGTCTGATAGATCCGGCATTGTACTTCCAAATATAATCTGATACATTCCTGTAGATCAGCACTTTCAGAGCTTCTATTTCCGTGATACCGCACAATTCATGCAGCTCTATTCTCAGTCTTCTCATTTCACCGTAATCATGGGGATACTCTCTTGTTTTCTCCGCACACTTCTGCGCCCATCCGGCCTCCAATAGAATATGCCCTGTCTGCAATGGCAGTTCCGATAATTCAATGTACTTGACTCTATCTTCATGATTTGTGCTTACCTCTTTTTAGAACTTTTTTCTGATCGAAACATTGGTATCTCTGGATCAAAAAAACAGGAGTGTTAACTCTTCCGTGTTTTTTATGTCTGGCAACAGATATCAATGCGGAATTCCTATCGGCATCCTGATCATAATAAGCATCCCTGTATAAAAACAAGATTTCATCAGCAACCGTCTCCATAATCTTAGGTAATGGAAAATCCGATATCTGCGGGAAATGATCCTTTCTCTTTTCAACTGATCTCTTAAGTTGTGACAAAACAAACACCGGACAATCAAGTTCTACCGCCAGTTGTTTTAAACTTCCAAGTGCATCTTCCAAATGTCTTGTATCACTTTCAAATAACTGCAAATAATCAATAATAATCAGATCTATTCTTTCTGTTTTTCCAATCTCTCTACACTTCTCAATAAACTCTGAAGGATTCCCCACACATGTATCATCAAGCCATAAGCGAACTTTTTTTACCTTCTCAGAAGCGCTCATGATTTTTTCAGTATATACCTCACCATCTTTTTCATCGTATTTTACATCTCCATGTATCCTGATAATCCGTTCTATTGTTCGGTTTACTGACGTCTCTGAGGTATAGAAAACACAGTTCTTCCCATCTTTTACGCAAACATTGTCAACAAGGGAACACGCAAACGTCGTTTTGCCCACAGATGGTCTTGCCCCCAGTATTATCAACTGTCCGTTTGCAAAGCCGTCTGTAAAGAAATCCAGGTTAATAAAGCCCGTTTTTATTCCAACAAACTCTTCTGTATTTAACAAATTTTGTTCCGCTTCTGTCACAATCTGTTCATTTATTCTTAGCAGCATAACGTCTCCTCCTCAAAAAATGCTTTCCATAATATTCTCAAAATTCTCCGCAATTCCTTCTGTATAATTGTATGCCTCGTAATTCTGTGGGAATATGCGCCACTCCCCTTGGAATTCCGGTTCTGGAAGCACTCCCCTATGTTTGATGACAAAATCATTCGCTTAAGGATATACACTATTTCTTCCCTTGTTTCTGCATTAGGCTCAAAAATCTTAATCCAGTATTGATCTGCGCCCAGTTTTTTTACACCATCCTCTCCCTTGTAAACCAATTTGCTCAGATAAAATAACCGGGAGCAGACAGAATATAGGCGCAAATAATCCTCTCGACCATATAATCCCTCTGAAATCAAATAAACGGAATTATATGCAACAGGGCACTGAATATCCCGAATAAAATCCAATATTGTCCATCGCGTAGTAATAATCTGACCTCCATGACCAAGCGACTTTGCTCTTCTTTGATACACATCCTTCATGCCAACCACCTCTGTTCTAAATCTTGGCTTTTCTGGTTCACATTATATCAAGGACAATGTGCAATATTATGTACATTGCAAAAACGGCTAATGGTCATTTTTTTGCAGTGAACGGTATTATCTTATAGGAAAAGATCCTGACACTCTCTTTCTCAGATAATAACGGGTTCCAAATATTTTGTTATTCATTGACAGTTTGTGACCCCATGCCCATATTTTATCAAATAACAAACCCGTCCAAGAATATCAATCACCAGAGCATCTTCTCTCTCATTGACATTCCCGGACGGGCTTGTTTTGTGTTAATCAAGGCCACTTAAGGATAAGTGTCCTAAATCAAATATTTAGTTTCGCTTCATGTACCGACCGAGATGGTCATCTTTAACATATTGTTATTACGGTACACGACTCATTTCAAAAGGTATAAACAAGGTATATAATAAAGTCAAAATAGCGCTAAAGCCCTGTGTTTACAAGGATTTCTTTACCTACCAAATATGTTGCCGTGGCAGACGAATAAGACTTTAATCATTGCTCTAAACTCCTGTATTTATGGGCTTTTCACAAATATGCTGGAAATGTTTTTTCCCAATGCAAAGCGACCATAGATGGGTATTTCATATTATTATTTCATAAAAAATCCAAGCAACAGCCCCATAGCCAATGCTATCAAATGTACCACCAAACTCTCTACACCAAGCACTAGCGACACAACAAAAAATGCTATCAAATATATAATTTCTGGTTTCTTTATGGAAATCTGTTTCTTATACAAAAGAAAAACTAATACGCCAATCGTAGCAAATATTCCAGCTGATGCCCCCACTGACTCATCCGAAAAAATTAGCGACACAATAATTGCATCTACAATTGCAATTGTATGAAAGAATATCAAATACCATAAACTTCCATATTTCTTCTCAATATATTTTCCTGCAATCAATAGTGCAGCCATATTCATAACCATATGAAACGCACCCGCATGAAGATATATGTGTGTTATACATCTCCAGAACTGTCCATTCAAAAACACATTTTCATAAGACATACTTCCAAACTTTCCTAGCAAGCCTTGACATCCTGCAAGGAAATTAAGAATATAAGCCATTGTCACATTATCTGATATTTCTAAAAGAGCCTGTTTTTCCACAATTATCGAATTCAATATCAAAACACTTGTGCATATCAATACAATTGTGCAATTTACTAATCCGTATTTTCCAATTATTTTTTTCATATCATTACCTGTTTTCCCTAAATAATCTCATCAATGTATAACACTTCCTCCTCAAGAACTTTTTTATTTACAAATAAATCTCTTTCAATAATGATACTCCCATATCTCTATCAAAAGGCAGCCCCATCTGTCTGAGTCTTACTTCACTCTCATCGACGTCATTTATTTCCTCAATATATCTTCTTATACTCTCTGTTACGAGTCCTTCGGATTCAACTTTTGTTCCTGCTGTAACAATCTGCAACAGGCGGAAAACATCATATTTATGTTTCTTCAAATCCCTTTCGTTTACATGTTCTCCATTTTTCTTTCTATCTAGAAGATTAATCCACGCATACATTTTAAAAGGAATTAAGTATTCTGCTCCAAGAATACCAATACCATCTACCACTCTACGTCCAGACATCATAAACTTATAAAAATCATCATTTAATAAAATTGCCGACAAACTAGAAGTATCATCATCAATATGTACAGGGACTATTCCTTCTTCAATTTCAAGATGATATCCCGGCTTTCTTGAAAACAATTCTATCATTGTCGGATATCCAAACTTTCCTTCAGTAAATCTATAAAAGTGCATGTTTTCTTCATTTTTCCATCCACATTTATATTCGCCTTCCTTTATGTATTCCCAGAATATTTTTGCAAATTCCGGGAAATTATCTTCCATTATCAAAATCATATCTATATCTTTTGTCGCTCTAAATAGCAAATCTGCTTCCGACAATAAGATATCGCATGCAGTACCTCCAATAATAGTATAATAATCTGCATATTCTTTGAATTTTTCTCTAAAAGAATCAATTCCTAATACCATTTACAATTCCTCCAACATTTCTTCAATACTCATCTCAATTCTCTCGTCTTTGCTCTCTTTGAAAGTGCATACAATCGAAACCGGATCGGCAATCCCATTTTTGGAAAAATACATGGGATTATACTTCCATAATTCAACCTTCAGAATTTTTTCATCTTCTATCAGTCGTTCATCCACAATTTCAAACTGGTCTACAATTTCCTCGCCTTTGTAAATTGCATATTCTTCTGTTCGTGGTGGGTTTAACTGAGACAATTTGCTAAGTGCTGTTTCTCCAGCTTTACACATCTCACTATTTGGTTCAACCCTCTTAATAGTAACCAATTTCTGTACCGGATTAATTAGATAATCTTTTGCTTTCTTATAATATTCTTTTCGTGAAAAATTTCTGCTAATAAAAATCTCTTTACCTGATTTAACTTGATTAATAAGCCCCATCTCTTTTAATTGTGCTGTTGCTCTTGTTATAGTAGTTTTTGTAAGATTTAGTTTATTTGCCACATCACTTTTTAATACAGCTTCATCATCATTCATATATAGTAATTCCAGGAAAACCATCTGAGTTGTAGGCATCATTTTATCTACTTTCACAATTTGTTTTTTATATGCATCAGATAATACAATTCCCATAAACGGCAAAAATATATTTCCATCTAAATCCACAAATGTAATTCCACTTTTTATCATAGCATTTCTTAAGGTCACACTATTCAGTTTAACTCCGTACGCCACAGGGCACTTTAAAACTATCTCATATTTCGTCTTTTGTTTTTTCATTGTTGAAATAGTCATCTCAGTTTCCGTTGTTATATCAACAATTGCAAATCTGACGCCATATAATTCAACCAAAATTATGTCACGCATAGTCATAAAAATAGGCAAAGACAATTTTTTCTTACATTTTTTAGTTTTAACTTCGTTTCCAAAGTATTGCTCTAAAATTTTCTTCATATGGCGCCTCCTCATTATATAATAGTAACATTTTTTTATTATAATAACATTTTATAAGTTATTATGCAAATTTTATGTTATTATTTTTCTTGAATTATTATTCTCATAATCGTCAGATTGTTTACTACTCTTTTTGCTACTTTAATTACTGCTCACACATTACTAATTTGTCCATAATTTCAATTATCCATACAAAAGAAACAGGAGCAAGTTTCCTTGCTCCTAATCATATCTCAGTCTCTTGCCTTTTTCATTTGGTATAAAAATGGTCTAAATCTGCCATGCATCCTCCACAACTCCTTTATTTATGGGCTTTTTATAACCAGCGGAACATAGTGCCGTGGCAGATGAATAAAACTTTAATCATAATTTTGATTTACTCCTTTTTGCCCTAAAATGCCCTGTTTTGCAAGGGTTTCCGGGGATTTTGTGGTTTGCTCTAAAATGTGTGAATGTGGCAAATCAGAGCAGAATTTAGCAAGTTATTACTACCTGTTAGTAGTAAAATTAGTAGTAAAATGAAAATTCTTACTACTAAGGATTTTTTCTATGAATTGTCAGTTCGTCTCCTTTTGTCTCTGCATAATAATCATGCTCATCTGAAAATTTAACCCCTTTATCTAACATATACTTTTTCACCATTTCATAATAACCACTAATCTCAACGGAATCAGTAATAGTTTTTAATGCCTCTCCCACCGAGGTAAGCATTACATTTCCTATCGGAAGTTCTCCCTTCTGATATTCCTCTATTACATCTAATTCATCTCCGACACAAATAAGAATTTTATCATTTAAAAATCCTTTTGAAATATAACCTGCCAACGATTCAAATCGTATCACACCAAGCGTTTCCAACTCATTGAGAACATTAAAACTCACACCGCATTCTCTAAATTTTTCATCATTATTATTGTATGGTACAACTAGTTTCTGAAAACCTCCCTGAATTTCTCCATTGTCACCTAACGGCAAAATCCATATACACATACTGCAAATATATCTAAAAGCAGCTGCTAATCCCGGAGTAAATTCCGACAAAATTCTAATCATATTAGGAGGAGTTGAACCTGGTTTTTCAAATTCATTTGCTAATATCTTGCCCCATATCCATTGAATTTCTTCTGAACTCACAAATCCTGCTGAGTCCATGAAACGATCCAACCATTCTTCACTCACACCTGAATCATCTGAAAAATCCGTTCCTTGTTTTGCATTCTCCATTGCAATTTCTGCAATAGCCTTTTGGTTCTTTATCTTTTTAAAAGTCTTTTTCGTATTCAAAACCATAAATACTTTTGTTTCAGCCGGTAAATCAGATTTTTCAATATCCTCAACATACATTTCCACCGCTTTTTGTTTCAGTCCAGCATAAGGAAATAGCATCCCCATCACACCAACTGATTTATTCAATACATTTTCATTTTTCACCAAATCCACAGCAGTCTTTGCCACTGCAGTCCCTGATGTCAAATCCATATCTTTTGTCTCCTTACTACCACGATAATACTCAATTAAGAATTCATACTTAATTCTACATGCGATCTAATCATTACCCTAAAAATACACTCGTACAAATCGTCATAATTATTCTCCGTATCGGCTTTCTCCAATGCAGCTATATAATTTTTCTTCTCTTCAACTTTTATATATAAAGGAGTAAGTCCTGCTCTTACCAATTGGACATTCATAAATGCACGTGTAGTTCTACCATTACCTTCCGGAAAAGGATGAATCACAGTAATTCTATGGTGCGTTCTAATAACATGTTTTATATAATCACTTACCTTTATATTATCCTTGTCTTCAAAAAAGATCTTAATATCATTATCTACTTTTGCTAATTCTGAAAAAATATCATGATAATCCACTGCTTCAAATTTAGCACCAGAAATCACAACATTATTTTGTCTTGGGTTGCCACCAAATTCCGGATGAGGATAATATGCAAACAAATCCTTATTTAGCTTAAATGAATCATATACATTTAATGATTCCTTAACCGGCAATGCAAAAATATCCTGATACATCAAATAGTGTCCTGCAACCGATAAGTAGGCTTCATTTTTTTCAGTACAATACTGACTATTTTGCATATTGTTACGTAAATCAGTTACTATTTCTGAAGCTTCCTCAATCGAAACATCTAACCCTTCCATCCTACTATCATTATAAATATATGTATTTTCAAATACATATTTTGCATACTTATTCGGAGCAAATTTCAACTGCTCAGCGTAGTTATCTATCAAATCAGAATATAAATTTTCATAGGACATTCCTAATTCTTTTCTTTTTATATCCGGCTTATATTTTCTAATTCTCTTTGTAAGTTCTTTGCTTTCAATATCTCCTTCGACAGCATGAATTTTGTACGCAATTCTTCTTACACACGATTCGAAACTGACCCCAAAGTAATCTGCTATTTTTAATATATCATCAAAGCTAACATTTCCGTTGTAGTCTTTATATTCATTCACTTTTACTTTAAGTTCACCCATTGGCATTAATAAAGCCGAAGCAAATGCATCAGCAAAATATTCAGATGCATTTTTTTGACCTATCGGACAAGCAACCTGTTTGTCTGCATCTCTAAAATGATGACACAACTCATGCGCTGCAGTAAATCTTTGTCTTGTAATTGGTCTATTTGCACTTATACCTACTATAGCTATATCATCCTGATTCTGTGCGGGTATATATACCCCCTCTAATTTATTAAAATTACGTATCACAAAATCAACCCCTTCATCTTTTAACATTTCGAACGGGCTAATAGGATATTCTATTTCTGAATTACCAAAATAGGCGGCCAAATATGCGGCCGCCATACTTTCTGCATCTCTATAATTTTTAGCATTTGACTTAAAACTAACCATTTAACTCCTCTGCATTTTCATCTGCTCTTTGAACTTAATCAAATTCATAATTTCAGCTTGATCATTCTCATCTAATTTTTCAAAACTTCTCGCAAACACAGTCGCTGGCTGACTCATTCTATTCTCATTTAATAAGGCATCTGCTGTTACACCAAATAATTCACTCAGTCTTGAAACATCTTCTGCTGTTATTTTTCTCTTACCATTTTCCATCTGAGTATATGTCGCACGATTAATTCCTAAAAAATTAGCAACATACTCTTGTGAAAGATGAAGCTGGTTCCTAAAATTCTTAATTCTCTCATTAATACCCATCATTGTTCTTCCTCCTTAAATAGCCAGCTAATTAATTATAGCGCGAACAGTTAGATTTTGCAACAACTTTTTGTTAGATTTCCTAACATTCATATTTTCATAAACTAATTTAAAAATAACGCCCCAGTAATAAACCAGCACGCTTTCTAACCAACATTTAAAAATGAATCCACAAACAAAATTTTTCAATCGTAGTTTTGCTCATATATTTCATATCTCATCAATATTCGTAGGATTGATTTACTTTCCTAAGTGCAGACACATAATCGCAACCTTTTTCTTTCACGTCTTCCGGATTTGAGCGGTCTAGTGTTGCATCTGTCATGGAGATGTCATGAAGTAACGCGCTTAACTCCACAACTTCCTTGTCAACGTCTGCATCCTTCGCTAGCATCACGGCGTACTTATAAACATACTGCACACATGCTCCCGGTACAGGTTGTACTCATCCTTCGTGCCCTTCGTCTGCTCCTCGAACAGGTTGCTTCTGCTGACGATCTCCCGCCGCATTTTCTCTATGATGTTATTGTCCATCGAGGCGTCCCTCATTTGTAAACGATACTTTGGCTACTTTTTTACGCGGCTGATCGCCTCGTTGAAACTACGATTGACGATATCGCCCAGCTCGCTGTTTATCATGACACCCAGCCCTGCTTCCGTCGTTCCGCCCTTGGTGCTGATCTGTTCGATCAGCTTTTCAAAGGAGCTCTGGTCCTTTCTGACTAGGTCGATTGTCGTTTCAAAAACTCGCTTCGTGATCTCTTCGCTCACGACCGAATCCTTGATCAGCCGGTCACAGGCGTCTTGATATTGCTTCATCAGATACGCCGCAAAGCCCACGCCGCTGGCGGCGGTAATGGTTATGCTCTCTAACTGGTCTTCGGGAAGATATATCAAGTATCCCATTTTTGAGAAGAGCTCGAGTTCTTGACCATACTCTTCTTTGTCTCCGTCGATGCTCACGCCAATGACCCCTTTGCAAAGGGCCACTCCAACATTCGTCATCATTCTGATAATACGGTATTTTCTCTGATGGTCTTGCAGCATTTCTCGCATCTCGCCGATGCGAACGCCCGCCATGAGACTGATCATGGTTTTGTTTGAAAGATCAAACTCCCTTAGTTCGCTCATTACTTCTCTCGCGTCTTGTGGTCGCACGATGATGATCAGTACTTCAACATTTGAAACCAGATCTCGCTTGTCGCTTCGTACCGCAATCCCCGGATATGCTTCCTCCAAAGCTTTTAGCGTCTTCTCCGTTCGCGCATTCACAAAAATCTCTTCTGGTGCCACTCCACTTTTTAACAATCCTTCCAGTGTCGCCTTCCCTAAATGCCCCATTCAAATAATGCCGATTTTCATTGGTTCTCCCTCCTTACAAAACGCATATTTATCGCTCCACTTTTCTTTCCACTCAAGAATCTCGTTATATATTTTTCTTTTGAACATAGTCTTTCCCATATAACAGACCACCTTTTCCTAAAATAATTTAACGCAAATCATTACATTTGTAAATTAGCATTTGTATTCCACACCCCCGTCGGGCGTTCACCTTCAAAAGGTGTAAACAGGGTGTAAATTATGTCTTCATTATCCCTAAAATGCCCTAAATACGCAATGTCATTAACTTAATATAGTTGGCAGCCTGATTATCACTATCATAAGAAAACATCCGGAGTGGTGCAATCAACCTTTCCCCCTAATGTTATCAAAAGAGGAGAGGATGCAGAACACCCCCTCCCTAACAGCCTCTTTG
>JAILRH010000067.1 GCA_024698345.1 Lachnospiraceae bacterium
TATCGTTATTCTCATTATTCTCTTTACGATATTTATTGTATTTATTATCTTTCTGATGTCTATTGTATCTATTATCTTTTTCAGTTGTATCATCTACAATTTTTTCTTCAGATGAAAAATCACCATCAAGATATGGCTTAAAATCTTCCAATTCCTTTTCATCAATATTCCACATTCTAAGAAACATCAAAGTGAAAGATTTTGCAACTTCACCTTTCATCATAACGGCAGAATCTTTCCAGTATCCAAATCTCTCTTTGTAATTGATATATTCATCGGCAAGATTTACACCGCCGGTAAATGCAATCTTTCCGTCAATAACTGCAATCTTTCTATGATCTCTGTTGTTCTGGTACGTTGACAGAAAAGGTCTCATAGGAGAAAACAACTTACATTTTATTCCTTTTTCTCTGACTTTTTTGTAGTATCCCATAGGGAGCTGTACTATCGAGCACATGCCATCATATAAAATTCTTACTTCAACACCTTCTTGTTGCTTCTGACAGAGAATTTCAAAAACACTATCCCACATTTTTCCTTCTTCGATAATAAAATACTCAAGGAAAATATATTTTTCTGCCTTCCTTAATTCTTTCAAAAGAGCTTCAAATTTTCTCTTTCCTGAAGAAAAATAAGTGACATCAACATTTTCATAAAAAGGATATCCGGAAATATTGTAGATATAATTACCTAACCCCGCAGACATAGGATGTCCTTTTTGCAATTCTTCAATCTCTTTCTTATTAAATTTCAGATAATGTGAAGTTTTCTTATTAATTTGGGATATTTTTCGTCTTATAAGAATCGAACCGAACTGGAACTTTACATAGAGATATAACAAAGACCCAAAAACCGGAAAAACAAGCACAACAATGCTCCATATCAGTTTCATTGTTGGATCAGTTTTCTGTTCATTAACAATATAGATTACAATACATATTTTTACTATTTCAATGAGGTATTTCAGTGTTTTTATTTCACCAAGATTGGCAGAAAAAACAAGCATTGCAAAAAGCTGAATCAAAACCATAAGACCAAGGACGAACAATCTACTGAAAATTATTCGCCCTAAGCCACGTTTACTTTCATTTTTAGCTTTTCTTACAACTGAATTATTCTCTGCCATAAATCTTACTCTTCTTCCTCGTTATCAATCAGATCTCTTCTGATATTGAGCATCTTCAAATCTGTCTCGTAAATAGTATCTGCACACTCAGCAAGTTTCTTTACAGAATCAACATTAGAATTAGAAAACTTCTTATAGTGAATCTGATGTTCAAGACTTGCCCAGAAATTCATAGCAATTGTTCTAATCTGAACTTCAACCAATATCGGTTTCTTTTCTTTCGATAAGAAAATAGGTATTTCCACAACCAAATGCAGACTGCGGTATCCGTTCTTTTTAGGATTCTTTATATAATCCTTTCTGGAAATAATATTAATGTCATCCTGCGTTGAGAGCATATCAGCCACTTTATAAATATCATCAATAAACGGACAAATAACTCTCACTCCCGCAACATCATAAATATTATTTCTGATAGAATCAATGGATTTTTCAAATCCCTTTCTCTCTAATTTCTCATATAAGCTCTCAGGAGACTTGATACGTGCCTTGATTGTTTCGATTGGATTACGCAATTCGTTTGACATAAACTCATTATTGAGAACGTCGAGCTTTGTTTTAACCTCCAAAATTGCACATTCATACTCCATAATCAGCTGTTTGAAATCCTCTGGGGCAATCTCAAACTTTTGAATCTGCTTTTTAAATTTATTATACTCTAAATTAATATTATCCATACTTATTTCCAAAGCATATCAACATGCTCACTTGTATACTGTCTGTTCATAAGTTCCATAACTGCATCTTTTGCAGGTTTTCCCTCAAACAATACTTCATTTACCTGTTCTATGATAGGAAGTTCAACATTATATTTCTTTGCAAGGGCAAGGGCAGCTTTTGCCGAAACAGCTCCCTCTACTACCATATGCACTTCCTCAACTGCTTCTTCCAATGATTTGCCCTGTCCGATTAAAATACCGGCTCGTCTGTTTCTTGAATGCATACTTGCACAGGTAACAATAAGATCGCCTATTCCTGAAAGCCCGCTGAATGTTCTGGCATGACCACCCATGGCAATACCAAGAGCAGAAATCTCCTTTATTCCTCTTGTAATAAGAGCAGCCTTAGTGTTATCTCCAAATCCCAGTCCGTCTGCAGCACCTGCAGCAAGAGCTATTACATTCTTGAGAGAACCACCAAGTTCAATTCCAATAATATCAGGGCTTACATAAGCTCTGAAATAATTGTTAGAAACTGTCTCCTGAATATATTTTGCAGTTTCCAAATCCTTTGCGCCTATAACTACAGTTGTTGGAATCTTTCTTCCAACTTCCTCTGCATGACTTGGCCCTGAAAGAACACAGGCATTACAACCAGGTAATTCTTCTTCAATAATATCTGTCATTGTGTAAAGAGTTCCGTCTTCAATCCCCTTTGCCACATTTACAATGACCTGATTATCTTTTATCTTACCTTTGAGAAGTGCGGATGTCTTTCTCACAAATGATGAAGCAACTGCCATAACAATCATATCGGCGTCTTTTACTGCGCTGTCAATATCACCTGTAATCTTAATAGTATCAGGAATAATAATTCCAGGTAAACTGTTCTTATTCTCTCTATCATTTGTCAGTGCCTGAACTTCTTTTTCAAGGGCTGACCATATAGTAACATCATGTTTATTATCATCCAATAAAACCGCAAGTGCAATGGCCCATCCGCCACCACCTAAAACCGCTATTTTACTCATTTATTTCCTCCTTCTTCTCACCGAGTTTTCGCTCAGTACCACTCAACAGTCTCTTAATATTTTCTTTATGTCTCACAAATGCCAGAACAGTCATCGCAAGAACAACCGCGTAAGCTTCAAATCTATTATCATAGTTAAACTTTGAAGCTTCACTCATTATATTAAGTTCCCCAAATATAACAGACATTATCAAAAAGCCTGTCATTACACAAAGAGAACCAAGTGATACATATCTTGTCAAAGCAACCACTGTAATAAATATAATCATACTTATAACAAGTAATTTCCAGTCAAGCATAGCCATAATCACTCCCGCTGAGGCAGCGATACCTTTTCCACCTTTAAAATTCATATAAAAGGGGAAATTATGACCTATTACAGTTCCAAATCCCGCATACAAAGCTAAAGCATAAATATCTGCGCTGTCTTTAAAAATCAGACGAACTACCAAAACTGCAAAAACTGCTTTGAATCCATCAACAAAAAATGTAATAAGACCTGCTGTCTTTCCCAAAGTTCTTAGTGCATTAGTTGTTCCGGAATTGCCGGAACCATATTGTCTTATATCAACATGGTGCAATCTTCCAATAATATAAGCAGTCTGGATAAGACCAAAACAATAACCGATAACAAGACTGATAAGTCTATGTAAAACAAACATTTTACTCGCTGTCCTTTCTCTCACGTATTATGAACTTAAGAGGAGTTCCTCTAAATCCAAAACATTCTCGTATTTTGTTTTCAATATATCTTGTGTACGAAAAATGCATTAGTTCTTTGTCATTTACAAATATAACAAATGTAGGCGGCTTAACAGCAACCTGAGTAATATAGTAAAGTTTGAGTCTCTTTCCCTTATCTGAAGGTGGCTGCTGAAGCGCAACTGCCTCTGCCATAATTTCATTTAAGACACCTGTTGCAACTCTCATTGAGTTATTTTCAATAACCACATCTATCAAATCAAACAATTTTGGAAGTCTCTGTCCGCTCTTTGCAGAAATGAAGATCAACTCTGCATAAGGCATATAAGCTAAAACTTCTCTGATTTTATTTGTGTGTTTGTAGATGGTCTTATCATCCTTTTCTACAGCATCCCATTTGTTTACCGCAATGATAACACCTTTGCCATTCTCATGAGCGATACCCGCAATCTTTGCATCCTGCTCTGTAACACCCTCAGTGGCATCTATTACAATAATTACAACTGTAGCTCGCTCAACTGCTGTTACAGTTCTGATAATACTGTATCTTTCAATCTCTTCCTTGATACGTGACTTTCTTCTAAGACCTGCCGTATCAATAAATATATATTCCTTGCCATTCCATGTAATCTCTGTATCAATGGCATCTCTTGTTGTTCCGGCAATATTAGAAACAATCACTCTGTTTTCACCAAGAAGTTTGTTGATAATAGAAGACTTTCCAACATTTGGCTTACCAACAATGGCAATACGAGGTCTTTCATCATCCTCATCATCCAAATCAAGATCTCCAAAATACGATGTAACCTGATCAAGCAAATCTCCAATGCCCAGTCTTGATGCAGCTGAAACAGGATAAGGATCACCTATTCCAAGATTATAAAACTCATATACATCAGGCATATACTTATCAAAATTATCTACTTTATTAACTGCTAAAACCACAGGTTTGTGGCTTCTTCTAAGCATATCTGCAACTTTTGAGTCAGAGTCAACAAGTCCCTGTCTCACATCCGTAAGAAAGATGATAACATCGGCAGTATCAATTGCAATCTCTGCCTGTTCTCTCATCTGCGCAAGAATAATATCATTACTCTCAGGTTCAATACCACCCGTATCAATCATTGTAAACTTTGTGTCGAGCCATTCGACATCAGCATATATTCTGTCTCTTGTCACTCCCGGAGTATCTTTTACAATAGAAATCTTTTCTCCGGCAAGTGCGTTAAACAATGTGGACTTACCTACATTTGGCCTTCCCACAATTGCAACTATAGGTTTACTCATATAATAACCATCCTTTATCTTAATCTTATTTATATTCTATTATTACTTTTATTAATCTGTATTAATAAATAATAATCTGTAATAAGTATATTTCACATATTTAACATTCATGGTGATGATTCATGTCCTCTAATTCGTAAGGTTGCATTTCTTTATCACCACCCTTTGTCTCAATGCCAACAAGCATATCAACAAGGTTATTCCCTCTCGATTTTACAATAATAGTATTTATTTGTAAATCATTTTCAAGTTCCGCCAAGGTCACATCGTCAAGGAATACCGTCTCTCCGCTTCGAAGAGTGTTTTCAGGAATCAGAAGAACCTCTCCTAATTCTTTGTCTTTTAACTGGTCAATAATATCATGTCCGGTAAGAAGTCCCGTCACTGTTATTGTCTCACCAAAGAAATAGTTTGTAAGCTCATAGGAATGTACTTTTATATTAGGATATTTTTCCATCACTTTTTCACTCACCTTTTTCATTGTAGGATATGCCAGTTTACCTGAAAAGAAAGAGATTTCCCGCACTCTGTCGTCACCCTCAAGTTCGTCAAGACGCTCATTTGCCTCATTGATAAATGATCTCATCATTCCCACACCGTTTTCTATCTGAAGATAGCCGTCATACCTCTCTTCTTCCGGAAATTCTCTCCCTGCAAGAATGTAGAATTCATCACTGGCATGAATAAAATGAATACCGTGCTCATCATATAATTTCTTCTGATACGACTCAATCATATCAATCACTTCTCCGGCCTCTTCCTTCGTAAACAATTCAAGAGGATATAGTCCCTCTCTGTATTTTGTAATACCTGCAGGAACCACTGAAACACTTCTCATATATGGGGCGTATTTAGATAAATCCTCAATGGACCTTCTAAGCTCTTCTCCATCGTTTACTCCCTTACAAAGAACTATCTGCCCGTTCATCTCAATCTGAGCCTCACCAAGTCTGTCCAGATATCTTAAAACATCTCCCGCAAACCTGTTGTGAAGCATTTTACATCTAAGATCTTTGTTAGTAGTCTGTACAGAAATATTAATTGGCGCCAAATTAAATCTGATAATTCTGTCGATATCTTCATCAGACATATTAGTCAGCGTAATATAATTTCCCTGAAGAAAGGAAAGTCTTGAATCATCATCTTTAAAATAGAGAGTTTCTCTCATTCCTTTTGGCATCTGATCAATGAAGCAGAAAATACATTTATTTCTACACGAATGATACTCATCCATCAGACCACTCTCAAATTCCAGTCCCAAATCTTCATCTTCATCTTTTTCAACTTCCAATACCCATTCTTCACCATTAGGCTTTCTGATTAGAAGTTCAACATATTCGTCTTCACAGAGAAGCTGATAATCAAATATATCATTTATTTTTTGGTCATTTACACTTATCAGGATATCACCGGCTTCAATCTCTAATTCCTCTGCAATAGAACCCGGTTTCACCGATTTGATAACGTGTTTATTATCCTTCTTCATATCATCCTCTCTTTCTTTTTTTAATTTTACTCGACATTGTCTGCTTCAATTTATTGTATCTGCGGATTCGAGCTGGCATTGCTGAAAGGCTGAATAGTTACGCTTACTTTAGCATCATAAATGCCGCAAGATTTCCTCTCATTCCATTATGACCTCTGTGAGAAAAAAGATATTCTTTGTTGCAGCAGGTACAAATATCCGTAATTGCAATATTTTCTTCCTTGATTCCAGCCTCAAGAAAAACTAATTTGTTTGCCTGCCACAAATCGAGCTGGAACTTTCCATTTCCTTTGTCTATGAGAATTTCATCCTCATGACCTGCAAACGCTTTTTTAAACTCATCGGCCACATCTTCGCTTACTTCATAACAGTTCCGGCAAATTGAAGGTCCAACGCAGGCAATAACATCTAAAGGATCAGTTCCGTATTCCTTTGTCATCAGCTCAACTGTGACCTTACCGATTTTTCCAACTGTTCCTCTCCATCCTGAATGAGTAAGACCGATAGCCTTATTCTTTGTATCCAGAAAATACAATGGAACACAATCGGCAAAATATGTTGCAAGAACCAAGCCCTTAACATTGGTTACCAGTCCGTCAACATCACTGTAATCTCTGTCGCAGGTTATACCTTTTCCTCTATCGGCTTCAGTCACTACTCTGACATTGGTTGTGTGAGTCTGATTGGTAGTAACTATATCTTTGTAATCAAAGCCTATTGCCTCACCGATAATCTCGTGATTCTTAGTTACATTTAAAGGATCATCCCCTCTGCTGTATCCAAGATTGAGTTCTGCAAGATGGTCCTTGCTGACTCCTCCAAGCTTTGTGGAGAATCCCTGTACAACCAAACCTGTCTCTTCAAGCTTTTTGTATGAAATATACGGAACTCCATTGGTACCGTATTTTAATTCAGTTGTATTGTTATTATTTGAATAATTAAAAATAATGTTCATCACATAGCTCCAAATGCATTTTTAATAATATTAATCCTATCCCCCATAATACTCACCACATCAAATCTTATTGGTGTATCAAAGGACATTTTATTCTTCTTAAGGTAAACTTGAGCAACACTGTATATTTTTTGTTGCTTTCTAATTCCAACTGCATATTCAGGTTCGCCGTATCTGCTGTCATTTCGGTATTTTACTTCAGTAAAAACCAAATATCCTTCATTCTTTGCAATGATATCTATCTCCCCGATTCTGCACCTGAAATTCTGTTCTAAAATGTCGTAACCATTCTTTTTCATATAAGAAGCAGCGACATTTTCAAAATCATCCCCAACCAGTCTTTTGTTCATGTAGTTTCTAATTCTCCCCCACAATTTATTTTTACTCTTCTCCAAGAATCCCTTTGATAAAGGATTTTCTATGTATCTGACAAGGTCCAATCTTCTTTAACGCCTCAATATGTTTTGCCGAACCATACCCCTTGTTTGAGGCAAAATCATACTCAGGATAAAGTTTATCATATTCCACCATCATGGCATCTCTTTCAACCTTCGAGATAATACTTGCTGCCGCAATGGAAATACTCTTTGCGTCTCCCTTGATAATAGCCACCTGCTTGATATCTACTTCTGGAATATTCACCGCATCATTCAACAATAAATCGGGCTGTGGCTCAAGTTTTGAAATAGCTTCTCTCATAGCCTTGTATGTCGCCTGCAAAATATTGAGTTCATCAATCTCTGCCGGACTTACAATGGCAGTTTTGGCACTCACCGCCTTTTCCATAATCTTGGCATACAATTCTTCTCTCTTTTTTGCCGAGAGCTGCTTTGAATCATTCAGATATAAAATATCACAGTCCTTTGGAAGAATAACTGCACCTGCCATTACAGGTCCCGCTAAAGGCCCACGTCCAACTTCATCAATTCCACAAATGAAGTTGTAGTCGGAATACTTCTTTTCAAACTGCTTCATAAGCTCAATTCTCTGAAGCTCCAAATTGTATTTTTCAATTTTCTTATAACCGGACTCAACAAGCTTGACCACACCGCTTCTCTCATCATTCTTATATGTAAGAAGCAGTTGTTCTAACTCTTTGATATCGCAGTTATTTATTGCAATTTTAATATCTGAAATTTTTTCCGCCATTTGTAATCTCCTGTGTTTTATGTTTTAAAATGTATCCAATGTAATTCTTCCAAGCTTTCCGCTTCTGTAATCATCAAGAATAATCAAAGCCGCCTTGTCAATGTCAGGTCTGTCACCTTTGAGTTTGCACCCTCTAACTTCAGCTACACGATTAAGAATCTCAAGTGCATCATCTGAATCCTCAATGCCGTATCTGGATGTAATAGCATTCGGATACATTTCTTTTAACATCTTTATAAAATCATAAACCATATCAGTGGTATTAAGAATATTGTCGTTAATCGAACCTGACACCGCCAGTTTAAATCCAATTGACTGGTCCTCAAACTTTGGCCAGAGAATTCCGGGAGTATCAAGAAGTTCAAGACCTTTGTTCAGTTTAATCCACTGTTTTCCTTTTGTGACCCCTGGCTTATTACCTGTTTTTGTACAGGCTTTTCCGGCGTAAGCATTGATGAATGTAGACTTTCCAACATTAGGAATACCAACCACCATGGCTCTTACAGGTCTGTTCTTGATGCCTCGCTTTCTGTCTCGCTCTATTTTTTCTTTACACGCTTCATTAACAGCATTATTGATTTCCTTGATTCCTGTCTTATTTTTTGAATTAACCTTTACGACAGTGTAACCTTTTTCTCTGAAATACTCTGCCCACTTATCATTCCATCTCTCATCAGCAAGATCTGATTTATTAAGAAGAATCAATCTTGCTTTATTCTTTCCAAGTTCATCAATATCAGGATTTCTACTACTGAGCGGAAGTCTTGCATCTAAAATTTCAACCACCAGGTCAATGAGCTTTATATCTTCTTTCATCTGTCTTATAGCCTTAGTCATATGACCGGGATACCAGTTAATATTTGATTGTGTTAACTTTTCTTTATCATTCATTTACATCCACCTACTTATTTAGTTTTATATCATATAGTTTAATTGACTCATCATTACTGCCAATTCTTTCAACATCTCTATCTTTTTTATTTGTAATTTATCAAAAACTCGCTCACATTTTCTATTATAGCACAGATTTCCACTTGGCTCGTCGCCAAAATTTTTCTCGTCGTTTATAAGAAAAAGGAGCAAATCACTAAATGGTTTGCTCCTTTTTGTAAATTAATTATTTAACTAATTATTTAACTAATTCTTTAACCTTAGCAGCCTTACCTGTTCTCTGTCTTAAGTAGTTAAGTTTAGCTCTTCTAACTTTACCAAGTCTAACAACTTCAATCTTCTCGATTGTTGGTGAATGTAATGGCCAAGTCTTCTCAACTCCAACACCGTTTGAGTTCTTTCTTACAGTGAATGTAGCTCTGTTGCTTCCACCCTGTTTCTTAAGAACAGTTCCTTCGAAAACCTGAATTCTTTCACGGTTTCCTTCTTTGATCTTTGCGTGTACTCTTACAGTATCACCTACGTTGAAGCTATCTACAGTTTCTTTCATCTGAGCTGCTTCGATTGATTTGATAATTTCGTTCATAATATGCCTCCTAATTATATTCGATGTTCTTAATACATTTGTAACAGAGGACCATCTATTTTTTACAGCGTCTATTATATTAACACAAACTCTCACTAATTTCAAGTGTTTTATTATAATATCCTTTAGCCAAAGGCTGAACAATAACTATATGTCTTTCTTAGCCAAGCGACAGCTCAATAATATTGAAACTATCAAACTAATAATTCCTACAATAATAGCATAAAACAAATTCATTTCACAATTAAAAACTGTATGATCCAAAAAATCTGTATAACTATAATTTAGTGTCGGAATCCATTTAACAAAATTCATTTTTTGAATTACATATAGATACGAAGCAACTTTTGGAACAGCCAATATAATAAATAACATAACCATAATATTCGCAATAATACTATTAATCAAAACACCAATCATAATTGTTATAACACTAAAAATTAACGTTTCAAAAAATACCAACAAATACTTAATAAACAGATAGAAGAAAAAATTTATTCTTACAGCTCTTTCATTAATTATCAATACTACATCATTTATTTCATTTTTATAAAAAATAGTTCCTGCCATAAATGATGCACCAAATATTACCAACAGTAATATTATAGAAACAATATTTAACGAAATAATTTTTGAAATAACAATTTTATATCTCTCATACTTATCCAAATACAAATTCTTAAGCATACCATATAAATATTCCTGGCAAATACAGTTTGCCGACAAACATACTACGATTATAATAAAAATATATTTATAATCGAAAATTCCATTCAAAAAACTTCCTAATGATATTTCATCGTTGCTTGGAATATGATTTTTTAGCCGATATTCTTTCTCAATAATACTATTTTTCAGTTTCTCTATAGCTTCATAATCCCTATTGAAAGCAGATTCACCTTGCTCTACTTTCAAAGACTCCTTATCAAATTGAAGTTCTTTAAAAGTTTTATCATCCCACGTTGTTCCGAACCTTGTAGGTTCAATATTATTATTCAATCTAAATGAGCATTCATAAATAACATCATCGTAATAAGAATACTCGTATTCTCCTTTTTCAACCTTTTTTATATTCTTTTGTGCATCGTCCAATTTAATTTTGTAAAATGCTCTCCAATCATTTTCTTTAATCGCCTGAAACAGTTCTTTACCTATAATATCTCCTTCATTCATCGCGTTCCAGCAATCTTCTAATTCCAAATATCTCCAATCATTTTCAGATATATTACAATCACGCTGAACTATCAATAACTGATACTCATAATTTACCGTTTCATATTCAGGATTATCTTTTGACATGTTTTCTAGTCTATTTTCATATGCCTTTATTTCATTTTCAACAAAAACTTTCCAGTCTTCACTATTATAACTCTCATCAACTTTAAGATTCGAATTCAATTTAGCATACAAAAAACAAAATACTACCAAGGCAATTATGGGAACAAACACTATCTTTTGTTTTATTATCTTATTTAATTCATTATATATTAATCTCTTCATTATTATCTCCGGTCACCTTAAAATACACATCCAATAAACTATCTTCAACTTTTCCAAATGCGGTAATTTTATAATCATTTAGAAACATTTCCTTTACAACATTATGAGACAAATCATTTTGAACATAAATAATTCTATTATTTTCTTTCGAAACTACTGAAATTTCATTTTTACTTTGCAAATAATCATAGACCTCTTTGCAATTATCACATTCAACAAAAAATTGATTTTCTGTTTTTTTCTTTTCTGCATCCACTATTTTCCCATTATCAATGAACAATACTCTATCGCAAATGCTTTCAATCTCTGTCAAATCATGACTTGAAATTAATAACGCTTTTTTTTCTTCTTTTATTATTTTTTTAATACATGATCTAAACTTCAATTTAGAATGAACATCTAAACCATTTGTTGGTTCGTCTAGCACTAAAATTTGAGGATTTTTAGCAATAGTTCTGACAATACCCAATTTTTGTTTCATACCTAAAGAATACTTATTCACTTTTTTATCCAAATAATTTCTCATTTCAAAAATATCAATCAATTCATCAATAATTCTATTATTTTTGTTATTTTTATCAATGAAATAATTAACATTTTCACGTCCAGACAAAAATGGATAAAAAGCCGGACTTTCAATCATAGCATCAACTGATGATAAATAATATTCTAAATTTTCAAAAATATCTTTTCCATTAAATAAAACTGTTCCTTTTGTAGGTTTAGCTAAACCGACAATCATCTTCATTGTTGTAGTTTTCCCAGCACCGTTATTTCCAACTAAACCAACAATCTCACCTTCATTCAATGAAAAATTGACATTTGAAACTACTTCTACATCTTCATATTGTTTTGTAAGATTTATTATTTTTACTAATTCCATTCTTTAACTTCTTTCTTTCATAGACAAAGCTCTGACAACACACGATTGCCAGAGCCTGCATTCTTTTATAATTATATTCGTATCAAAAGATAATCTAAATACCATTTTCCATGTATTTTTATCAAATCAACATCATATATAGAATCACTATTTTGTTTATTGGCCACAGCTCTTGCACTAGCAGTATTACCATGAATAACAATATTTTCAACAGAAATACTTTTCAACTTCATGTTATCAACTATCTCTGGTTCAATTTCACCATTTAATTGTCCTTCAACATGGTATACATTCAAATCACATTGCTCCTTGAAACTATTGTTTGATTCATCAGGAAAAAATGATAACGTCTTTTCAAATATTTCATTTTTATATTCTTCAGGAAGTCCATTATTTTTTTCATAACTGCTTTTAATATTATCAG
>JAILRH010000068.1 GCA_024698345.1 Lachnospiraceae bacterium
ATAAAAATCCTAAATGAGATAAATAAAAAAAGAATCGCGGGGCACGCGAGGATAGCCTGTTGATACTTGGCTCAGAAGAGTCATTGAGCAGGAAGCCCCTACTTCAAAATCATATTGATTTAAGTAGTGGGAGCATGTCACTGTAATGGATTTCATCGTTTCAGTTGAATCAAAATTGAACTGTTCAACCTCTGACTCAGTTGAAGTGTCTGTTTATACTCTATGACCACGAGTTTGTTGACATAAAAGTACTACATTAGTATAATGATATAGGTTTGGGGAGAAAAGCCAAAAATAAAATATGAAAAATGAAAGGAAAGAAATTATGAGAAATGTAAGCTGGGGTAAAAAAACTCTTGCAGTAATTATGGCAGTAGTAACAATGGCGTCTACATGTGACGTTGTTTCATACCGTTCATTACTTGCTGCAGAAACAGAAGGAACAGTTGCAAATGAGATTGTAGAGAATGAGGACAGCACTTTGGCGCCAAGTACAGTTGAGGAAGAAACTACTGTCAACATGCGCAAACTAAAAATAGTTCCGAAACAAACTGAGTTTGAATATAATTTGAAAGAAATTAATTTTGAATTTGATGTTTATAATTGGAAAGGTGAAAAAGTAAAAGTAAGTTATTATGTGGAGTTTTACACAGATTCTAAATGCACACATAAAACAACAGAGGCTGATGGGGCTAAAGATAAAGGAAAAGAACCTTCAAAACCTGGGACATATTATCCAAAGGTAGTAACCATCGCTACAACTCAATATGATGGGTGTAGAGAGCCTATTGAAATTCATATTGTATTTACTAAGCCAATGGTATGGCTTCCGGAGGACGTACAGACCTACACTGGAGAGCAAATTGCCTTTGATAAGTATGATTTTCGTAATCCGGATTTAGTGGAAGGGCTTACAGTAACATATAATAAGGTTTTAGAATCAAATGAAGAAACAGAAACAACAACTGAACCAACAACAGATGCTCCAATCGATGCGGGAACATACAATGTAACTATTTCTGCAGTGGTAGAAGGAGAAACTGTAGAAAAAGAAGTGTCTCTTGTTATTAATAAAGCAAAACTGAATGTTGATGCCAGAGAACAAAAAGAGATTTTTACAGGAAAGCCAATTGCCTACACTAATTATGAAGTGACAGGAGTAAATGGAGAAAAGATTTCGGAAGATAATATCAAGATTTCTTATTCAAGTGATGGTTGTGATCTGGATCCAAAGTACAGAAACGTTGGATCATATGTAGTTTATGTAATTGTTTCCGGCTTGAAAAATTATGAAGATGAAAATGTTAGAGCATTATTAACAATTAATCCATACTCACCAGTCATTATAGTTAACGGTGAGTACAAGCCATATTATAATGGAAAACAGAGAGTGTTTAACAACTATACTGTAAAAGGTGTCGAAGGTGAACCACTAAAAATAGAAAATATGAATATTGAGTACTACTTGGATGAAGCATGCACGATACCTGCAGTTGGGGATGATCCACATACTGCACCATCGGAGTTTAGATCACGTTGTTATGTTAAACTTCAGTATAAAGGAAAAGCAGGTGAGAACTACTGTGATTCAAAGGTAGAAATAGGCAAAATGGTAATTAAATACGAACCAAAGATAGTAATGCCTGATGCAGTAGTAAACTACACCGGAGTAAAACAGCCTTATCCTTGGGATGAGTCAATGATTATTCGCGGAGATGATAAAGAAAATGGATTGCGTTTGTCAGTTGCATATTATAAAGAATATAAAAATATGAATGATAATGTTCCGACAGGTCCTGCAGATGGAGCAAAAAATCCAATGGGTGCACCATCAAAACCTGGTGAATACATTATAAAGGTTCAGTACCACGAATCAATAAATTATAATCCAAAAGCATTCTACGGTAAATTAATTATCAAATCAGATGAAAATTAAGATGAGCTTTTTTTCGTAGAAATAAACAAGCAAAAAAAGAGGATTTCCGGATTGTTGGAAAATCCTCTTTTTTTACGTAATCTCTATTTTTACCCCAAAAGAATAAAACTAGATATTTATAGCAAAATTGGTAATACATATCATTATGTTGCTTTTTTTGTTAAACACGTTTTTGTCGAATTATTATACCGTACGAGAGAGCATAGCCCCTTTCAATTTCTGTTCATTTAGAAACTGAAGTACCATTTGGTTAAAAAGTGCATATTTTTCTATGCTGCAAACATGCCCGCAGTTTTCTATTAGTTTAAGAGGTGCGCTGTTGATTTTTCTATGGGTTCTTATAGCGCTGTTCAAAAAGAAATAATCCTGCTTGCCGGAAATAAAAAACACCGGAAGATTAATTTCTCTGATTGTTCTCATATATTCATTAAATTTGAATTGTGTCTTGAAAAATTCGGACAGCCATTTTTTGAAGGCTTCGGATTTCATATTAAAAGATTCCTTAATGAAAAAATCTCGGGATTTCTTATGGTGCTTTAGTGGCATCAAAATATTGGCAAAAAGCGGATAAAACAGACTTTTCGGAATAATATATTTGAATGCTTCCACAAAGACAAGCACTGTTTTAAAGCCGATATTAAGATTAGTTACACAACCGGCAAGAATAAGAGATTTAACTTTTTCTTTAAATAAATATATAAATTCCAACGCCACGATAGTTCCTATTGACATGGAAATAATATGTACGCTGTCAATATTTTCTTTTTCTAAAATATCATTGATATCGGTAGCTGTTCTTGAAAGTAAATGCTTACATTTACTGAAAGGAGAGCCACCGTGACCTGCCAAATCGATAGCTAAGATATTGTATTTTTGCAATTCATTTATCTGATATTTCCAAGTGTTAATACTTCCACCTAATCCGTGTATTAACAAAACCCAATCGTTTGAGTTATTATTGTATATTTTATAATTCATCCGGTATTTCCTTATTAAAAATAATATGTTTTTTTGTTAAATCGACTTAATCTCTCTTTTTACCCCAGAAGAATAAAGCGACTGTTCCGGGGCCTGTATGACTACCAATTGTAGTTCCGATATTAAAAATAGTTATCTTTCCTTTAAGATTTGGAAAATTTTCAAGTATCAAAGAAACCAATGCATCTGCATCTTCTTTGCAATCAGAATTGCTGATATAAACTTTGTCGCAATAATTGGTTCCTTCATTTGCAAATTCAATCATTTTTTGTACGGTTTCTTTTATTACTTTCTTTTTCCCTTTAATTTTGTATTTGGGAATTAATTTTCCCTCAGAGTCAACGGTCAGAAGTGGGCAAATGTTAAGGAAATTTCCTATAAATCCGGAAGTCTTAGAAACTCTGCCACCTCTGATTAGATAAGTCAAATCAGTGGTGAAGAACCAGTGTTGAACATTTAATCTGTTTTCAAGAGTCCAATCATAGAGTTCCTTTGCGGTCAAACCTTCGTCTCTTTTATCTGCCATACGGTCTATCAACAGACCGTATCCTGATGAAGCTGCAAGTGAATCAATAATATAGATTGTTCTGTCAGGATATTTTTCCTCAAGCATTTCCTTTGCGATAAGCGCCGAGTTCATAACTCCGGTAATTCCTGAAGAAAGGCAGGCGTGAACAATATCTTTTCCTTCCTTTAGAAATGGCTCAAAATATTCTAAAAATTCTTCAACATTTATCTGAGAAGTTCTTGTCATAGCTCCATCTTTCATGGCCTGGTAGAATTCCTTGAGGGGCATGGTTAACCCCATGTCATCAGGGTAAATTACATTGTTCAATTCATAATGAAACATAATGAATTTTATGTTTCTTGATACAAGATGCTCCCTTGTTAAATCAGCAGTTGAGCAACAACTCAAAATATAATCTGTCATTTCAACATAGCCTCCTAAATAATAATTCACGAATTCATCTTTTGAAATTATAGCAGATAAAAAAATGAAATAGAATGGTTTTAGCCGTAGGATAAACAAAATGGGCAATATTGTAAACCAATAAATAGGATGTTTATTGCAGTAAGAAATTGAGACTGATATAATAGAATTATTAAATCAAATTACTATATTAGGAGGATGTTATGCAGAGAGTAGCGGATTTTATTAAAGCAGCAAATGTTTATTATTTAGCAACAGTTGATGGAGACCAGCCAAGAGTAAGACCTTTTGGAACGATTAATATTTTTGAGGGCAAACTTTATATTCAAACAGGAAAAGTTAAAGATGTTTCAAAACAGATTCATGCTAATCCAAAGTTTGAATTATGTGCATTTAGAGACGGTGACTGGCTTCGAGTTTCGGGAGAACTTGTAGAAGATGACAGAGTAGAAGCAAGACAGTCTATGCTTGATGCGTATCCTACACTTCAGGGAATGTATTCTGCAACGGACGGAAATACAGAAGTTTTTTATATTAAAAATGCAACTGCCAGCTTTTGCTCATTTACAAAAGAGACAGAGGTTGTTACATTTTAGTGCGATTGCTCTAAAAGTATAATACAATACCTCCAAAGTTGACAGGCAATTAACCCAAATCAACTTTGGAGGCATTTTTTATATAATAACTATATTATTTATGATTCAAATAAAACTAGTAATTAATCTTTAAATAGTTTGGATCAACGACTTTTAAAATATTGTTGTACAAATAGTCATGTGCATTTTTTGATGTGCACATTTTTTTTGTGTACAATGTCTCGGCAAGATTATAAATTGAGTATGTGTATATCTGTGAATATGCGTAAGTTCCATCAGATAATTTTGCGTAAGCTCTAACGGCTAGTGGGGCCGTGAACTCAGACTTATTTCCTTTGGCAAAATACATAGACATGACATATGTTTTTGAATATTCTTCTAAAGCTGTTGGATATCTTCCATTTTCCTCAGTTCCTTCAAAACTTCTTACATTGTCATTGTTGCTTCCAACAATCATATCTTCGTCTTTATATCCTTCGTATTTCAATCCATAGATAATGCCTACTTCAGATATGGCTTTGCCCTCAACGGTATCATTAAATGAATAAACAACCCTGTGCCCACCAATTTTAGTATTGATATTGTATCCGTTGATAGCAATGTCGTTAGAAATAACAGAACCGTTAGGCAGATTGTTGGTATCATTTACAACTCTTACTGTAAATGTAGCTTTGGAAGAACCTGACACTACATCAACCAGCGCGGCACCTGCAGATATTGCAGTTACATTTCCTGATGAATCTACCGAAATAATTCCATCATTGCCTTCAATATTTCTAATATTAAAGGATACATTACTTCCGGCTTTGACAGTTATTTTTGTTGTTTCGCCAACCTTAAGAGTCTGGAAGTAAGATTCAAGTTCTATTCCGGTAGTAGTTGGATAATCCGGTTTTGCACTGGCTTTATCAACTGCGGTAAGAGGTAAATCGGTACCCGATACATTTGCAAGTTCAGGATATTCTTTATCACTGTCACTTAATGGTGTACTTGGTGATTTGTCATTTTTAACACAGTCATATACGAGATTTAATAAACTCTCAGGTTTATTGTTCAGGTTATCCTGACCTAATTCCCAGATAAATGCGCCACCGTATTCTGTGCCGCCAAGGTATGCTTTTTGCTCGGTAGTTCTTTTCCATGCATCAACTTTGCTCTCACCCGGATTGGTGTCTATAGTTACGTCAGAACTCTGGTTTTGCAGATAGTATGCGTAACTTACAGCACCGTCCCAGCCGCCGCCTTTAGTGTAGTAGTAGAATGGAATACCTACGTTTAATTTGTCTGCGGGAACACCCAAATCTGTATAGTGATCAAGTAACTGATATGCGTGCCACATAGGTGCATGGTCAACTTCGCCGATTCCGATTCGCTCACCGTTTCTGTTGTACTGGCAATCGTAGTTCATTACATTCAAGAAATCATACTTTTTGTAAAGGTTCGCTTCATCTTCAATCAAATCGGTAAACCAGGTATGTACTGCCATAGACATTTCAAGACCTCTTGCGTCTATTCCGTCTCTTAGGAGATCAACAAACTCGTTGTAACCCTGCCAGAATTTTACATCATCAGTCTCAGCGTCCATATCAACTCCGTCAAAGCCGAATTCGTCAACAGCATTGAAAATGCAGTTAACAAGGTACTCACGGCTAGTCTCATACCAGAATGGAAGAGAAGACTGGATGAAGCCACCATCTCCGCCACCCACAGAGATAAATACTTTACAGCCGTTGCTGTGAGCTTTATTTACCATATTTCTGATTTCATCCGTTGTCCAACCTCCGGTTCCGTCAGCCATTTTTCCAAAGTCCCAACCATCTTTTGTATAGCGAAGAAAGGCGACGATTACATAATCAAGTTTTGCATAATCTAAGTTGTTAATGTCTGTATTTCTCCACCATGGAAGATAACCGATTACTCGTTTTGATGTGCCCGGTTCCTTGTCATAGTCATCATCGACCTGAGGCTTTTCGTTTATAGTAATCGAAAAATCTTTAGTAGCAAAACCTTCACTGTTTGTAGCTTTGACAGTAAATGTGAAAGTGCCTGCTACTTGCGCAATTCCGGAAATAGTACCTGTTTTTGCATCAAGGGACAGACCGTTTGGAAGAAGTCCGCTTGCAATGCTAAAAGTTATAGGCTTTGTTCCTTTAACTGATATTGCTTTATTGTAATTACTTCCGACTTTTCCTGAAGTCAGAGTGTCAGTTGTGATGGTAGGAGCAGTAGGAGTACCGTGCTCTTCACATTCTGATAATACAGGGGTTTTTGATGGTGTTATAACTACCGATGTGTCAAGAACCCACATGTTTCCGCTGACGCCCGTAGGAGTCTCTCCACTACCTCCCCAACGAGCCTTCCATACCTGACCGTTATAAGATACAACTGATCCGCTAGGATAGAACTGTGATGCCACATATTCCGGAACATCAGGCATAGGCGAAGTGCCGGGAGTGGTGATGGTAAGTGTTGCCGGGCGTGTTTCATTGCCGTCAGGATCAATGGCAACAACTTTAAAATTATACTTGAATCCTGAAGTTAACTGTGAAATTACGCAACATGTGTTATTTGTCTCTACTTTTCCAAGTAAATTGTTGTCGTAATATACTTTGTAGGTTACGGCATCCCAGGATGTAGGAGCATTCCATTCCAAATGAACAGACTCCTCAGTTAAATCGTTAGCTATAAGTTCAAAAGGACCTTCATACTGTGATGGAAAACTAAAATATGACGCAACAGCCGGAAGCAGTTCTTCGTCTTTGTCTTCATCTCTAATGCAGTCCTTTGTCACATCCCAAATCATAACTCCGCCGTAATCTGAGTTCTTAACAAAGTCTGCCTTTTTCATAATGGTAGCGCGGCTGTTGATTTCAACTTTGAAATCCTGTCCCGGACGATAAATGTTGTACTGACCGGGAATAGACACAGAATCCATTGTCAGGTAATCAGTGTTGCCGGCCTCCTTGCACATCTTAACAACCTTTGCATAATCATAATCACAATTCCATGCCGCACGACCGTCAGTACTGTAGCCGTAGAATGGAAGACCGACGATCATTTTTTCTTTTGGTATACTTTGATATGCGTAACTGTTTAACTGACTCATAGTCCAATCATAGTCAGCTACGTTCATTGTTCCGCTTCCGTTTTGGTCGTAAGTCATAACATTGAAATAATCAAAGTAAGAAACGTTTGTGCCAAGACCTTCAATAATATATGGAGCTACCGCCATAGACAAGGTCTTGTTTCTCTGTTTTAAATCACCGGATAATTTAGAAAGCATTGCAGAGTACTTATCCTTATCGGTAGTTGACTCAATATCCATGTCAATACCGTCAAATCCGTACACATCAAGAAATGTAAGAATCTGATTATAGAAAGAATTGCTTCTCGCCTCTGATGCAAAGAATTTGTATCCACTGTTAGCTCCCCCTCCAACAGATAAGATACATTTTACGTTGTTCTGGTGACACAGTTCAATGATTCTTCTTACATCGGAATCAGACATATCAGAAATAATCCAATTTGGAACATCTGACGTCTTATCTGCCGGTCCCATGAAAGAAACATTTAAATGTGTAAGTGATGCGTAATTAATCTTCTCAATGTTATCCTTGAGCGACAGCCCTACTGTTGAAATCGCATCTGAGGGTCTGTCTTCTCCGAGAAAATATCCCACTATTTTTTTCTCGAACTTTTCCTGTGTGACGGTATCTGCTTTTGCAGTTTCAAAAACCGGCATGCAACTAAAGACCATGGCCAAAATTAATAAAAATGACCACAGTCGCCTACATGATACTAGACTTTTTTTCATTGTAAAACCTCCTTCAACTGAGGACAAACTGATAGCAAATATTGCTACGCCCCGTCTTAATCAATAAACAATAAATCCCCTATTAATTTGTCCGTACTCATGTTTCAATTACTAGTTTAATTGGTTAGTGAAGGATAGTCAATTGACCTTTTTTGTTATGTGGGTAAGCACTTTGAATTCCATAAAAAAACTGAAATTACAATTTTCTAAAAAGCGGTTTTCTACCGGAAAATACAGTGTAATACTCAAATCCTATTTCCTTCAAAATATCACCGGCTTTATCGAAGGCACAACCAATGAAACATGCTTTGTGAGCATCAGAACCAATGGTGATTATCTCGCCACCAAGGTCCTTATATCTTTTAATAATCTCACTGCATGGGTTAGTGAATCCAAATCCCTTGCTTAAGGCAGAAGTATTGATTTCAATACCTTTGCCTCTTGATATAACAGTTTTCAAAATATGATCAATATAATCTGAATAGTCAGCTGGAGAGTAATTTTCAGCTTTATTAGGGCTGTACCTTACAATATAATCGATATGACCAACTACATCAAAATTGTCAAAATCCTCCACACATTTCGAGAGAGTTTCAAAATATCTCTCAAAGGCCTGTCGGTCCGTCTTGCCTTCAAAAAATTCCGGATAATATGGATCCATATTATCAACCTCGTGGCATGAACCGATAACGAAATCAAAAGGATTTGAAGATATCAAATTTCTGTTAAGTGAAACATTAGCGTCTGAGAGTCCACATTCCACGCCTATATTTACATTAATATCTTTTGAATATCTATCTCTTAAATCAGAGAGTTCATTAAAATATTCCTTTACATTTAAATCTGCATTTTCTCCCACAATTGGCCAATTGAAATCGTTGTGGTCGGTAAAGCACATTTCTTTCATATTAAGTTCAATACATTTTTTAATAATCTCAGATGAATCCTGTTCAGAATCAAATGAGTGATGTGAGTGAATGTGAAAATCAGAATACATATATTTTTCCTCCGAGTGAAACAAAAAAAATAATATAACGATAATTAGTGAATTGATTTTTTGTTCTTATTTTATAAGTTAGTATTTGATATTTAGTATAAATGGGAGAAGAATTATAAGCAACTAAAATGTGTTAGAAATTATTAAATCAAAAAAAGTATTTTGTTGGCATAGTTTTCTGATATTGGCGAGATGCCATATTTTTATTGAAAGATTAGAGGTTATAACTTATATATTAGTCAAGATATTGAAAGTGGAAAATAATCCTGATTCGAAAAAAACTGTGGATGAGAATGTAAAAAGCTTTATGATGATGAGCGGAGTAACAGGTTCATTTCTGGAGGGATATGTAATAGGAGAAACTGCCAATTGTAAAGGAGTATCAACAGTATCTGTTATTACAGAGGCAAAAAGAAGAGGAATAGATGTAGTAGCGCTTTCAAAAGAAAATAAAGAAAAGTTAAGTAGCCTCAAAATAGAAAAATCTATCAAGGGAGAAATTGAAAAAGCGCTGGACAATGGTAAAATAGTAATAGTTCCTGAAAAGAACATGTATTACTACGATTGGTATGGAACCGGTTATGTAATACTTAATTCTCAAACAGGCGAAGCGGCATATATGATAAGTGCAGGTCCAAAACCGAATGATTCAATAATAGAAGAGCCGATAGAAGAAATAATAGATGATGTAGTAGAGCCGGAAGTTCCAAAAGGCGGAAACATAGGAGTAGACCTTTTCTGGGAAGAAGTTGCCGGAAAGTACGGAACCGAATTTGCAAAAGAGATAGAGGCATTTGGAAAAGATGGTCGAATATTAATAGAGACCTATGAAGAAGCAGGAAGAATAAATGAAATCATAGAAATAATCAATAACCTTCCAGAGAGTGACAGAGCAGAGGCGGTCCAGTTAATGATAGATTATCTGGATGATGCGGTTGAGTTGTTGAAGGATGGAAAGAGTGTTGTCGATGTCAAAAATTATTATGAATATCCCAATTTTGGCTTATCTTTTGATGAAGTAAAATACATTAAAGAGACAGTGATAAATTATGGACAGCATCTGAAAGATATGGGATATAGCACTGATAAATTGGGTCCAGCAGTAGCAGGAGAATATAATAAGCAAACAGGAGAAATCTATCTTGCAATTAATGATAGCGAAGGTAAACTGCCAACAATAATGTCGGATTTTATTAAAGAAAGAATTGAAGGTATGCCCCCAGAAGTAAAAGCTAGCTATATAAGAACAAGAGGAGCGGGAACTCATGCAGAAATATATGCCGTAAATGAACTTTTGTTAAAAAATCCAAATGTTGATATTGAAGATATAATTGTTTACGTAAATAGAACGCTGGGCTCATCAAAGCCTGTTACTGAATTGCCTTTTGAAACTTGTCCACATTGTAGATATATATTAGATGGATTAAAAATAATTTCTAATAAATAAAACACAATAGCAAGAAGGAATATCGTACAGAGTGTAAGAAAATGCAAAGGTACTCTATTTGCTTTACTCTAAAACTATTGTTTTAGGGTAAAAAATGCAGATGAATGCACATTAATTAAATCATAAAACAGAAAGATAAATAATCACAAATATATGTAAAAAAGTTTTTGCTAATAAGGAGAGAGTGAAGAATGCGTTTATATGAATTAATAAGAAAAGAAGTATCTAAAGAAGATACTATAGAAAATGAATTTGAGACTTCAATACGTGTGATTAGAGATAATATTGATAAAATTCTGACTATGGATGAAGTTCTAAAAGTTGGAAGAGAGTTTGATGATGAAATTTGTTGGTCAGGGGAGTATGGACAGCAGATTTGTGTAGGAGAGACGGAAGATGGTGGTTTTCCATTCGAAGGAATATTGTATGAATATAAAAACGGGAAGATTTTTTTCTATGGAGATTATAAAGATGGTTATAGAGATGGAGACTATATTGAATTTTATGATTCAGGGGCATTAAAAAGGTATGCAATTAAAGCTGGTAATGCAGTAGATGGAGCAAGTATTGAATGGTATGAAAACGGAAAAATAAAAAAAGAAGATTATAGTAGATATGGTGTTAGGTTGATTATTCGTGAATTTGATGAACTAGGAAATCTAATAAATGAAAAGAAAGTAACAGACGAGGAGAGAAAAAGATATTACGAGTGGAAGAAAATATATGGGGACTAATAGGATTGAGGAATATAACAAAATTCAAAAGGACTTATTCGAAAGAATGAGCAAAGATTTTGAAGTGGGTTTAAATAATGTGAAAACAGTTGCAGGAGTCGATTTGGCATACTGGAAAGTGGATAACCAGGAGTGGGCAGTATGTTGCATTGTGGTGTTGGATTATAAAACCAAAAAAGTGTTGGAAGAAAAATATGTTGTTGATAAAATTGAGGAGCCTTATATTCCTGGATATTTAGCTTTTAGAGAAGTACCTATTTTTCTAAAAGCATATAGTAAACTTCAAATAGAGCCAGATGTATTATTCTTTGATGGAAACGGATATCTTCATCCAAGGCATATGGGATTGGCAACGCATGCAGGAATTATAATAGATAAGCCTAGTATAGGAGTTGCAAAAAGTTATTATAAAATAAATGGTGTTGATTATAAGATGCCAGAAAAATCAGAAAAATCATATACAGATATTATTATTGGAAATGAAGTTTATGGAAGAGCACTAAGAACTAAAGATGACGTCAAGCCAATATTTATATCTATAGGCAATAAAATAGATTTGGATACTGCAACAATTATGACAATAAAAATGATAGATGAAAATAGTAGAATTCCAATTCCAACAAGGTTGGCGGATTTGATGACTCATAAAATGCGAAAAAAGCATATATTATTATGACTGGCATGGAACGGGTTATATAATACTAACCCCTGAAACTGGTGAAGCTGCATATATGATAAGTGGTGGATTATGCGGAGGTGAATCATCACAAGATCTGGCAATGATGCTATTTACAATCATAGTAGCGGTTGCTTCAGTATTTGCGATTGCAGTATTTGTATATTTCCCATGGAGCGCAATTGCAGCATTGTATGGGGTTATTATTTCGTTGAATGCGGGAATCAGCGTTTTAGATATTTGTATAATTCTTTTGAGTTTAGCGGGAGCAATTTTTTCAATATTTGAAGTTGAGAATATAGGAAAGAGAACTTACAATTTCTTTATGAATCCTAGTCTCGAAAACGGTGAGAAAATACTATGGAAGGCATTGGAAGCTGGAGCAATGGTTTTGATTTTTGAATTTGCATTGCCTCGTTTGATGGCTTCTGTAGCGACAAAATTTAAGTTTAATGAAACCAAGCTCTATGAGTATATTACAAAAAAATGGGCAGAAAAGGAGATAGTACGTTGGAGAAACATGCAGATAAGCATGGATATTCTGATCCAGAAGAGTATTTAAATTATGCAAGACGCTTTATGGGGGAAGATATGTCAGATACGACCGAAGCGTTTACTTCGGAGGAAGGAACGTATTTTAGGTATGATAGAGCATCAAATGAGTTTGGTATAATAAACCAATATGGTGGAATATCCACATATTTTAAACCCGAGGATGGTCTAAATTATTGGCTGGAACAAATAGAAAAATATGCACCTAAATAAGGAGTTAATAAATGATTAGATGTCCATGTTGTAATTGTTTAACGATTGATGATTATATGCATCCTATTGTAGAAATATGCGAGGTATGCTATTGGCAATATGATGAAGTAGCGCAAGAAAAGCCAGATGAGGTTATAGGACCAAATCACATTTGCTTAAACGAAGCAATATTAAATTATAGGAAGTACGGAGCAATTGATAAAAAATATGTAGATTATGTAAGAAAACCGTACAAATACGAATTGCCCCAATATTAAGTTGAATGTATTTGTAGAATAGTAGGAAAAATGATTTTTGAATATGAAGAGTTGAAAGAATATGTAAGAGAAGATTTCACAAGGTTTTATTTTATGAAATTTACTGATGAGCAAATAGTAAATGCTGTGTTAAATGAGTATAAATATGCACCTGATTATTGCTTTACAGAGAAAGTCTGCATATATATTATACTTGCAAAAATATTTATAAAATACAATTTGAATCAAAAACTAATTGTTGATAGACTTAATGAAATTGAACTACAGAAATGGGATGATATCAGTAATGAAATAGGATTAGACTGGTGGAAGGTTGATGAAGATTTGTGCAAGATTAGGGAACTTTAAATTATACTATTCGTCGATAAAGAATTATATAAATTCAAGACAGATAGCGAAAACAAAGTGTGAGTTGTTGTGATATAACTTATATAAAGACCGTGCTAGGCTGGGTATATCTGGCTGCAATAATAGAATTGTTTAAACAGAGAAGTAATAGGCTATGCAATAAGTAAAA
The DNA here is from genome assembly GCA_024698345.1 of Lachnospiraceae bacterium. Taxonomy (GTDB): domain Bacteria; phylum Bacillota; class Clostridia; order Lachnospirales; family Lachnospiraceae; genus SIG293. Next base: position 13,649 of record JAILRH010000068.1, read on the forward strand.
AATAGTAGCAGAATTAGTAAAGAGAGCATTGCGAAATGCTATAGGAAGAAAAGGAACAAAAGAAGGTTTGGTTTTTTATAGTGTGTCATTGGTGAGACGCTTACATATCAATAGATGGATTGGAAGTTCTTGAAGGAGAGGAACAGATACCCGGAACATATACAAATCTTGTGATGAATATAGATGAAGCGGGAATCGACAATGTAACAGTCGAAAATCCGTTAATTGCAGGAGGAGTGTATGGAATAACCTTTGATTATAATACAATAAATGACAACAGTTTGGGAAATAAGTACGATGAATTGCAAGGGTGTGTTGATAAACTTCAAAGTGAAGCTGATCTTGCAATTGGAAGACAAGTATAGGTGTCACAAATGGTAAGCGTCTCAAATGTGACACACTTTAAACTCACTTTAAATTATAGCATAATAATATAATCTCTCGGAATCAGGAGTGATTATGTAAAGCATAGCTGAGAATGAACATTGAAAAGTGAATATTATCCGAAAAAGATAAGAACGCTGCATACAGGAAGGTCAGTGACAAAGGTTTGGTAGTTGGCATGACTGCCGCAATTAACAGGTAACAAAAAAATAAAGGTAATTAAATAGACTAGCAAACATCAAAAATAAGTAATCTACACCTGTTGTGCAATACATTTACTGAATGATGGTTTAAGAGAAAGATAGTGTTAAATAATCTATGAAAAAAGAGCCAAAGAAAAAAAGCGAAGGGGTGGTAACAATGATATTAGGAGAGATTTCAGAAATCGCCGTTTTATATGAAATAATAGAAGAGTGGAGTGATGACACTTGGAAAAATGGATTGTTCAATATAATAATAGATAACAAATATGTTATGAAAGAAATAATTGCATCAACTATTAATTCGGAATTGAAT
>JAILRH010000069.1 GCA_024698345.1 Lachnospiraceae bacterium
TCCCTTTTGGCATTTTCTTCTTGTGGGATGCCGGCCCTAACTTTTTTGAACAAAATCACTTACATCCCTCTTGGCATTTTCTTCTTGTGGGATGCCGGCCCTAACTTTTTTGAACAAAACTCTTTACATCCCTCTTGAAAAAAATATGCTTCGGGTTGTAGCCCCTTTAATTTTGTTTCATTTTTCCTTATATCTTTTTTGGAAAATTATGACGATATTTCAAAGGAGAAAAAGGGCTGTCTTGCGACAGCCCCCTATAATACCTATAATACCTAAAATACTTTCAACATCTGCAATATCTTCAACACTTTCAATATTTCTAATATCTTCAATACCTACGATACTTTCAGTATTCCCTTTTTTTCAATATCTAATAATATTATTTCTTCTCTAGACTCTATACTCTCTTCATTGCATTTTTGACTGTATCAAGCGGATCCTTAACTAGCACAATAATCATCCATACAACCAAAGCCAATGCTATAACTGACAATCCAAGATAAGTATCGTTCAACATGTCTGCTGCCGGTGGTGTAAAATACACTTCTCTGAGTTCTGCGTACTCATAAATAGCATCCACAAACCACATAATAGATGCGCCCCAGAACATATAGCATAATGCTGATATTTTTAAAGTTCTTGCTTTTTTGCTGCTGTACCATATAAATGTTGAAACTACAGCGGCAATAACTGTCAATAATAATGTCATATTTAACCTCTCCTAACTTGCCTACTCTTCAACAGGTGTATTTTCACAAACAACTTACCTACTCTTCAACAGGTGTTTCTTCTTCTACTTTCTTTGAGATTCCGGATGTGGCAAATACCATAACGCCCCACACTGCAGTAACAAGAGCTGCCATTGTTACTCCAACTGTAGACATCTCGTGAAGCATAGCTGCTGTCTCTTCGGTATCGTTAGCTGCTGTGAGGAATGGGAAGAATGGCTGAATCTCTCCATGCCATAAATGCTCAAATGCAAGAAGTCCCGAACCTCCCCATAGTAAATAATTGAGTTTCTTAAGTTTGCTTGAAAATCTTTCTGCTTTTAACTCTGTATGTTTCTCTGCGTTCTCAGTTGCCTGACCATATTTCTTTGCTTCGTTTTTTTCAATTATCTTAGTTGCAATAGTTGTAACTACTGCTTCTGTACCGGGTACAATAAAACATGCCATAATATAATTCCTCCTATAGATATTACATGTAGTTTTTTCAGTTTTTTCAGTACATCAATCATACCACACGACATATTAATTGTCTATCAGTCTGATAGGTTTGTTACACTAATCAAGCGATTCATTCTCTTATTTGAAATTCATTTTCAATTGATGTAATTCTATAAATTCATAATAAGAATTACTATCAATCTCTCATACAGTTTTCAATTAATATCACACCATCAATCTCTCATACAGTTTTCAATTAATATCACACTATCAATCTCTCATACAGTTTTCAATTAATATCACACTATCAATCGCTGATATATATTTCAATTAATACAATTCCACCAATCACTCGTACAACTTCTAATTTAACCATTCTATATCTCTATCAACTCATCAACTTCAACATCAAATGGCAGTCTGCTGAAGATATCTCTCTCAACATCAATGCCCGGATATACTTCTACAAGTTTCAAACCGTTGTCGACAAGTTCAAATACGCAACGCTCTGTCACATAGATTACACGCTGTCCGTTTTCTTTTGCACGCTTTGCCGAAAAGCTGATACTCTTTACTTCATCAACAAACTTAGGAATGTGTCCTTCGTTTTTGATGAGGATGCTTCCATCGTTGTCCTCAACATTCAATCCCTTTGTGTTAAATGTGAGGCAGAACACTACTGTGGATGTCTTTGCGGTGATATTGGCAAAGCCGCCGATTCCGGCAAATGCTCCCGGCCCTCTATGGGCATTGACGTTTCCGTGACGATCAACTTCGATACCTCCCATGAAGCAGATATCCAGTCCTCCATTGTTATAGAGGTCAAACTGATTTGCCATATTGTAGATTGAATCAGCGCCGATAACTGCACCAAATACTTTTCCTGATGCCGGGAATCCTCCGACACCGCCTGCCTCAACCGTCAATGTAATCTTATCGAGCATTCCGTTTTCTCTGGCATACTTAGAAACTGTCTCCGGAATTCCAACACCGATATTAACAATGTCGCCTTCAGTAAGTTCCATTGCGGCACGCTTGCCTATTATCTCAGCACTTGTGTTTACAACATTTTTTGTCTTTGTACGTTTCTCGAGCATCTCGCTCCAATCCTGCCACTGTGAATATGGAATCTCAAAACTTCCTGTCAGTGACTCGTATGCTGCATGTCTTGGCTCAGGCTTAATCTCAACAATGGCATCCACAAGACATCCCGGAATGATAGTGTTGTGTGGTCTTGAAGGCTTAACAACAAGTCTGTCCACCTGCACTATAACCTTTCCGCCATTTGCCTTTACGGCCTGACAGATGGATAACGCATCCCCTGCAGTGTACATATCTTCAAAAGAAATATTTCCTTTTTTGTCTGCTGCAGTTCCCTTGATAATGGCAACATTCATCTTTGGCAACTTGTAGAAGAGGAAATCCTCTCCGTCTATCTCAACTTTTTCAACAAGAGATGTATCATTTGAAATATTATTGATTCCGGGGCCCTCTTTTCTTGGATCGCAAAAAATATCCAATCCTACTTTAGAGAGCGCTCCCGGTATACCTCCCGCCTGAGCTCTTATGGCATGGGAAATACATCCAAGAGGAAGATTATATGCTTCAAATTTATCTTCCAACACAAGTTTCTTTGTACTGTACATAGCACCAAAATGTCCGCATATAATTCTGTCAACGGCACCTTCTCTTATATATCCCTCCGCGGCTCTGTCCTCATCCCATGCGCCAAAACCCGCGCTTGAAATCATAGTCAGTTTCTTTGGAGAACCTGTTCTTTTATATCTCTCATATAACGCCTCATGAAGTTCTATGGGATTGTCGATTCCGAGAAACGAATTGAGTGCAATAACATCTCCATCATTTATCAATTCAATCGCGTCTTCTTTTGTCATTATTTTAAACATACATTATCCTCTCACCTCATCATCATTACTTCTCATTATAAAAAAGTGACAACTTCTTTGACACTATTTTTATGCCCCCATTTTCGTCCGTCATTTGTAATTATCCAAACAGTTAGTCACTATTTCTTTAATTCATATATCTCCCAAACGCCATCTTTTTTTGCAAAAACACGACCACAGGCATATTCAACTTCCTCGTACTCACTGTCAAGATATGTTTTATCAGTTCTGACATCATACACAGCATATGCTTCTGCTTCTTTATCCTTAGCGGCCACTACTCCCTCTGTAAGAACATTTGGAGTTTCATTTGCAAATACAACGTAACCACCGTCTTTTACCAGTATCAATAATTTGCAGCTGTCGTCTGTAGAACTGTCTTGTTCATTCATTTTAAATACAAGATTACCAGCATCCACACTTTCAAGTTTATCTGCAATCAAACCATCTTTTCCATAAACAGCATAAGTCGAATCCTCATCATCGCGGCCATACCAGACACCATCACTGTAAGTAAATGTTGCACCTTCAACAAACGGTGCTATCTCCTTTCCATCAAGGGTTGCCAATCCTGTCTTGCCGTCTTTGTTTTTTGCGTAAACCATATCATCTTCAATCCAATATACAGTATTGTACAATGTATCACAGACTCTCTCTCCCTTTAAATTGATTATTTCAGTTTCAACATTTCCGTTATCACTGAAATATCTCAACACATATGAGTTGTCGCCTTCGATTACAGACATGTTATCATTTCCACTATACTGTTTTGCTCCGGTTTCATCATATAACTCATATCCTGAATCACCATGGTTAATGATAACATTCTCGCCAATATCCAGACTGTATCTTGATTTGTTCTGAACTAATACTTTTCCTGAGGCATCAACAACGTAACTCATATTTTCATCTGAATATAAAATCAATCCGCCTTTTGCCTCAACATCACAACCTGCGTATGTGAGTTTCAAGTCGCCAACAAACTGTTTTTCTTTAATATCATATATTTTAGAATAACCTTTGTATAATGTATCATCATCCTTTGGTTTGAGTGAAAAATAACCCGTGTATGAATAAACATACGCTTCATCTTCATTCTTTGCCTCTCCGGTAGTGTAAATTACATTGTAGAATCGTTCATTTAATGGTTCTATACTGGCACATTCACATGGAATAAGTTCATTTCCATCCCTGTCAACCAAGCCCCAGTAATTAACATCCTCTGTTGAATCTTTCGCAACTTTATATGAGTTGTCGTCTACTTCCATACAGGCAATATATGTTCCCTTTTCATTTCCATCTTTGTCAATAAATGTTCTCTGGGTTCCACTCTGTATAGACGCACCGGCAAACTGTGGTGCATTAATCTCATATTTTTTCTTGGATGTATCTAATTCACCCATATAAACAACATTTTTTCCTGATTTTTTCTTCTTTGAAACTTCATCAGAATCAGCGTCTTTATCCTCCGCCTTTCCCTCATCAGAATTTTTATCCTTTGATTGCTGATTTACTTCGGTAGATTTCCCATCTTTTTTAGAAATCATCGTGTTCTCACATCCTCCAATCAAAGTTACTGCCATACATAATGCTAATGCAAAACCTGCTTTTCTCATGTTAATCTTCTCCCTATATTTTTTATATTAACTTTATTCTTTACGCCTATTAATTCAAGCGCGCCCCACCTTCCCCCTGTTTAGAGAAAGGGCCTCCTCTTCTTTGCTATAAAAACGCACAATCAAAAGTATAAAATAAACAAAGGAAAAGTTCAATCAAAATCCGGTTCCTTTATTTAAGGAATACTGCCGGCGAATACAGGTATCCCTGATAATTATCACAGCCGATCTCATGTAACATGCTGCGCTTTTCTTCTGAGTCTACATACTCTGCAAGAACAGTCATGTCAAGTGACTTTGCAAACTGGACAATAGACAAGATAATATCTCTCGAATTCTTATGTTTAACCAATCCGTTCACCAGTGAGCCGTCTAACCTCCACCGCAAAAAGATGCAATAAAATCCTGATACCAGTGTGCCGGAAATGATTTAAAAATCAAGGCAAACGCACCAATAATAACAACCGGCGTAATGTGAATAAGCGCGTCACGCACGGCACGGACAATTATAAGTTCTTCTACTCTTTGAATAAAAAAATCTAACTGCTTTTTCTTTTCCATACCAAACCAGTCTCCGTTCCTATATAGTTCGTCGTTTTTTGATTTTTATTTTTGTTTTTTATTTTTATTATATTATTTTCATTCTAATTGAGTATTGCTTATTTTTTCTTTTCACTTAGATGTGTAATTACTTTTTGATACAAATCCGTCGTATTCACATCACTCTTTGTTATCAGATGAATAAACTCATCCAACTGCTCGTGTTTATATTTTTTCTTGTCGGAAATAGATACAAGTACTACCTTCAACCTGGCATTTGTTATCTCATTTTCCACAACATCTATAACCAGCCAATTTTTCAATGGCTTATTCATCGTGTATTGTGAATCAACGAATCCCCCGTAAACAATATCTTCAATTTCCTTCACCGACCAGTCATTATCCTTAAGTATCCTGCCAAATGTTTTTGTGTTTGAACCGTCATACATTTTTTGAATAAGCTGATCTTTAATATCAGATATAACCTTTAGGTCGGAAAATCCCTTTCCCACTACTCTTGAGATTCCCGCCTCGACGTAATAGGGAAGGCAACTTTGAATATCATCATTCTCCCTGTACGGAAAAATCTTTATTCCCTTTCTTCTTCCGATTGTGTTGTAGAAACCAACAACCATCTGCTCACACGGAAATTCGTCATCAATAAATTCTCTCTTCTTTACATCAATGTTCAAAGGTGTATAAAGCAGATATGCATGGGAAGATTTTGATTCTTGGCCTGTTGATTCTCGATTGATTCTGCCGATTTCTCTGTAATACTGATTCAAAGATTCAGGAATCATATAATGAATAACAACATTTATTCCCTGCACGTCAATTCCGGTTCCAAACACATTCTTAGTAAATATCAGATTCACATCACCATTATGGTATTTTTCAACCAGTTCTTTATGCTTATTTGCATCCACATCCTCATCCCAGTATGCTGCTTTGTATCCCCGCTCAAGAGCTTTCTCAAAGAGAGACTTTATGACGGTCTTTTTTTCTTCCCTGTACACGTACACAAGCATCTTTTCTTCCTTGTGCTTATCCACAATATTCCAAAATCTTTCTTCCTTTTCATACTCTCTTTCGAGTCTTTCAATATGCAACTCTATATCGTCACGAAGAGGAAGTTCTTCTCTGACTATACCGGTCTTATCAATCCTGAACATTTCACGTATATCTTCTATTTCCTTTGGATTAAGCGACTGAGTAAGTGCCATAACAGTGCACTGTTCTTCGTCTTCAAATACACCGTTCAAAAAGTCCGGAATTCTCTGATAGAAAGGTTTGAAGGACATGCCCCACTGACTGATGCACTGTGCTTCATCTACAATCAGCAGAGAGAACTCATCTCTTCTCCTTCTGATGCAGTACTCAAACAATCCATCTGTTGCCATCACACATGGATTCACCAGAATAAACTGCGGGTTAATTGTGTAGTTTGCAAAATCCTTTAGGAGAGAATTGCGGGTGGTCTGCTCTACTCCATTGTGTAGACTCATAACTTCAATACCACACCTTCTCAATGTATCCTCCATTTCCACCAGAACCACTTCAAAAGGGGAAACTAAAATAATGAACCCATCATAATCTGCTGCGGCTTTAATGAATATATCTTCTTTGTTTGTTTTATCATTCATTATATGCATCACATTTTCCCGCATGTTCATTATTGTTCCTCCGACATTTTCCGTCATCTGTTTTGCTATGATTTTGCTGTATATTTTGATTTGAATTTCCCGTTCCTTATATATTGAATCACCTTATATTATTATATCATTCTGCCCCTAAAGTGTCTATGAAACCAAGCATAGAAGAAAGATGCTCAAAAAGGGCTGCTGCACTAAATGATAAGTTATCATTATCATAATTTAGCGCAGTAGCCCTAATAATTTAAATTATGTGCATCACTTTATTCGTTTATTATCTGTTATACAACTGCAACTCATACAGACGGATTGTTCCTGAACTGTCGCCTTCAAATGCCTTCATTGCAATGTATCTTGCAGTATGACTTCCGATGTCAAATGATGAGATATTATCATTTCTATTTACCTGATAGTCAACAGATGTCCAGTTTTCTCCGTCGTCAGAAACAAGTATTTCCCATTCGGACATATTAGCATATCCTTCTTTACTTCCTGTGTTGTAAAGTGTGTATGTGTTGAATGTCTTCTCTGATCCAAGGTCAATCTTGATCCAGTGCTTTGCACCTTCAAGCGCCCATGCTCCAAAGCCACCATTACCCATGGTTGCACACCACTTTGTTGAGAGGTTACCGTCGAATAATTTTTCTCCACTCTCATTGTCATTTGTTGAACCTGACACACCAAGTACAGTTGCTCCAATGAGAAGGTTGGTTCCGGATGTTACATTGCTAATCTTTGAAGCAGTAGTGTTCCCGTGTACTTTTCCTTTTACTTCAGGATAATCCGGATTTGGAATTCCGTCGATATCTTCTGTAAGCCAGTTATCAGTATAACTTCCAAAACCTGTAAATGTCCATGTACCGTTCTGTACTTCTTCTGCAAAATGCTTTCTCAAATCGTCAAAACAGTCATAGCCTGTTATCTCCTTAACTTTGTTGTTAATTGGCGATCCGACTGTATATGGATTGTCACTGTATTCTGAACCTGTGTTGTTATCCTTTATTAGCTTATTTACACTGTCGATAAGTCCGAGAACCTTATTTCCGTTTGCATCTCTTGTGGTTGGATAACGTGAATCCATGTATGCAAAGAACCACTTGTTATTTCCGTATGGATGATATCCCCAGTCAAGTAATCCTGAATCTGTTGATTTGTATACCTGAACATAATTTGGATTTGACCAGTGGAAATATCTGAATCCACCGTAGTTAGCCATGTTCTCTGTCCACCAGTATAAGTCTCCACCGTAATTCAGTTTGCCGCCGTACTGCTGTACCGAATGAGTAATCTCGTGTGAGAAGAATCCGATGTCTGTCGGATGTCCGTTTGCATAATCTGTTGAAACGCAAACCGTTGTTCCTGCACAATATGCTACTCCGTCGTAATCCTTGTCCGCCATGAATGTGATTGTCTTTGGCTCTGTTCCTGTTCCCCATCTCTTGTACAGACGTGGATAACTGTTGTAGAACAACTTAATCAGTTCGTTTACATAACCTTTGTTTGTAATCTTATCCCAGTCTTTGTAGAACAAAATGTCATATTCACTTGGACTTATTGCGGCACCGTTTAATGCAATTTCAGACAACTGGAATGCCTGTCCGTCCAATGTTGCAATGTCCATCTTGAAGTATTTATATTTTCCTACTTTCTTAACATTGTATGTATATGATTCATAGTTCTTATCCTGAATTCCACTGTCTGTTACAGCGTCCAGTTTCTCCCAGTTGCTTCCGTTTGTTGAACCGTAGAGATTCCAGCTTCTAGGATTTCTGCCGTGGTACTGCTCATTGTCGTTAGCAGTTGTAAGTGTGTAACTGTAAACAGACACATCGCGTTTCATCTTCCATGCAATTGTACCTGTTCCCACATTGAACATTTTTGTCTTTGTATTTCCGTCAAACAGGTTTGCAACACCTTCATTGGAAATACCGTTGATTGTGTTAGTACCGCTCTGAATTGAATCATAATAATCAAGTTTTTTACCAAGGTCTCCTGTCGCAGGTGCCACATCACCGTAAAGTGAAATCTCTGACAACTGGAATCCCCAACCGGAGATATTTTCAACCTGTAACATAAAGTACTGGTAGCTTCCACTTACTGTGGTATTAAATGTATACGGTGTGAAATTTACGTCCTGCATTGGACTTTCACCATTTTCAACTGCATGAAGCTGAATCCATGTTGTTGCATCATTTGAACCATAGAACTGCCATTTCTTAGGATTTCTTGAATAAGTTGCCGAATCATTTGCAGTTGTCAATGTATAGTTCTTTACGATTACTGCCTCTTTCATCTTCCATGCAATACGAACCGGTGATGAGCCTGAATAGAACTTTGTTCCTGTGTTATTATCAAACAGCTTGTCCATAGTTTCATTTCCTGATCCTGCACTTGTGCTGCTTGCGGTATCAAGTCCGTCATAATAACTGTTCAGGTTAATATTCTGTGGTGTATTTCTATTTGCCATTTCTACTACTTCAAAAGCAGGCTGTGTCTCTGTAGGTTTTTCTGTCGGTGCCTCTGTTGGTTTCTCTGTCGGTGCCTCTGTTGGCTGTTCCTGTATTGGATTGTAAGTTACTCTCTGATATGAAGGATAAACCTTTGACAGAATATTATTGTATAAATAGTTATGAGCTCCTACATTGCTCATTTTGGAATTCTTATATAATGAGTCTGCAATTGAATATACCGACAAAGTTTCCACCGAGCCGTAGGTATATGTGCCGTCGCTCTTCTTTGCATAAACTCTCTCACAAATCTGACTTGAAAAATATTCAGGTTTGTCAATCATGGTCATAGTCATGACATATGTGGAAGTATCTCCGCTCTTTCCATAAAAACCTGTATTTGTTGCGGCGTAAGAATACACGCCTTTGTTAGCACTTCCAATGACCATGTCCTCATCAGTCACTTCACTCTTCATTGCATAAATGAGTCCAACCTCTGTTACGTCTCCACTGCTTGCACTCACACTGTAAACCGTCCTGTGAGCTCCGATTGCGGTGTTGATCTGATACCCCTCAATCTTCAAGTCAACCCCTGTACCTGCAAAAACAGGACACGTAGTACCAAAACCCTGGAACACCATACCCGTCACAAGGGCAAGTGGTGTCACTTTCCTCATCAGTGTTTCTTTGATTTGTTTCATTTTTTAAACCCTCTCTTTGTAATATGATTTTTCCCTTTATGCCATTTTTTCCGTTGCAATTCCCTATCTTTTCAATATTACACTTTATGAAGCATCTCATCAATACTCTTTGGGACAATGAGTTATTTTTTACAATTTATCGGTGCCATTTCAGTGATTCAGTTTTATTTCAGCAATTCATTTTTATTTCAGCAATTCATTTTTATTTCAGCTATTCAATTTTATTTTAGTACTCTGCTCTACTTCAACCATTCAGTATGAATTTCCAAGTGATATTTTCTGTAATCGGGCAACTCGTGAGACCACTCATTTTCGATTCTCTCAATTACCATCTCACTGTTTGTCTTGTTAATATCAAAGAGAAGAACCATTATCTGATTGTCCTCTCTCTTTGTAAACACATCACTTATTCTCAAAAACTTACGCAAAACAACTATGAAACTATCGATAACCTTTGCCGGAATAGTTTCATTTGATTCGCTGTCAGTGAAAGTAAAAATCAGCAGCTGCGAACAAAAAAAGAAGGAGCTATTGTAAAAACAACAACCCCTTGAAAGTGCTACTTTTATTGAATCTAAGTGATAGTCTTATCCGACTGAAAGAAATAGTTATACCAGATTTGCAACCTTGCATCTTGCAACATCTATTAAATCCTTTGGTGAAAGTTCTATCTGAAATCCAACCTTTCCGGCACTTACAAATACCCTGTCATATTCAGTTGCCGTCTCATGTATAAATGTTGGAAACTGTTTCTTCATTCCAATTGGAGAACATCCGCCGTGAACATATCCTGTCAGCGGAAGTAATTCTTTTTGTTTAATCATGCTGACTGCTTTTTCGCCGGCAGCCTTTGCAGCCTTCTTTAAATCCAGTTCTGCTTCCACCGGAACTACAAAAACATAATATGCTCCTGACTTTCCCTGTGTAACAAGTGTCTTAAACACCTTTGCAGTATCTTCTCCAAGAATTCCCGCAATCTCTTCTCCTGTCATTGTCGGTATTGGTTCATAAGAGTGGCTCTCATATGCAATCTTCTTTCCATCAAGAACCCTCATAACATTTGTTTTTTCTTCTTTCTTCATTGTTATATTCCTTATAATAATCCTTACTCAGTAAATATTCTTATCCCATCCTTTGCTTTGATTTGCTTCTACATCACTTCAATTACGCCGGCAGCTTCTTCTTCCGTAACTTCTCTGGAGTAAACATTATCGCCAAAGCACATAACCTCTCCGATTCCTTTTTGGAATACAAATCTCAATTTTCCGTCCTTAACTTTTTTGTCAGTGTAGAGTTTCTTTACAAGCTGTTTTCTGTCTATGTAATCAGGAATCTCTGTAGGAAGTTCTGCTTTTGCCAAAAGTTCCTTTAATCGCTTTGCATCATTTTCATCACAATATCCGAATTTTACTGCAAGCATTATCTGTGCAACAAGTCCGATTGCAACTGCCTCTCCGTGAAGTAGTCTGTAGTCGCTCACTGTCTCAATTGCTCTTCCAACAGTATGGCCAAGATTGAGAATCTCTCTCAATCCGCTTTCACGCTCATCTTTCATAACGACTTGATATTTCACTGAGCAGTTCTTTTCGGCTATATGTGTGCACACTTCACTGTCACACTCAAATACCTTGTCGATATTATCCATGAGGTAATCAAAAAACTCTGCGTCTGCTATGCAGGCATGTTTGATTGTCTCTGCAAGACCACTTGCAATCTGGCGTCTTGGAAGTGTCTTCCATGTTGCAATGTCGATGTATACTTTTTCAGGCTGATTGAACAGGCCAATGAGATTTGTTGCAAGTTCAGTATCCACTGCTGTCTTTCCTCCAACTGAAGCATCTGCTGCAGCCAAAAGTGTTGTTGCATAATTGATAAATGGAACTCCTCTTCCAAAAGTTCCGGCAACAAATCCGGAAATATCAGTAACAACACCGCCGCCTATCGCGATAATACAGCAGTCTCTTCTGTATTCTTTTTGAAGCATTGTATCTTCAATAAATTCCTTTGTCTTTCTTGTCTTGCTCTTTTCTCCTGCCTTGAATACAATCAGTTCACTCTTATAACCGTTCTCAAGAAGCATGTTATTTATCTTTTCTGCATATAAATCACTGACTATATCATCTGTGACAACGGCAAACTTTTTAATGCCGCCAACCAGACCGTTCTTTATATCTTCAAGTAATTTTTCCTCCAGACCATATCCGATTTCAATCTCGTAGCTGTCATCCACTACTTTTTTCAATTCAACATTAAACACACTCATAGCAATCTCCATTCTTTTTTACTAACATATTTTCAAATTCCATATCGAGTTTAATAATAACAAAACAGAAACGAAAAGTCTATTCAACATTTTTGAAGTAGAGTATTGTTTAATATGTTTATAGTTTATCCTCTATATAATTCGCTTAGTTCAATCAACTCCAGTTCATTTCGTTTTTTACATTTGAAACCTGATTTGGAAATAAAAGCATACTTATAACAATTCAATCCTGTTTCTTTTACCTGCTTAATTTCATTATCTATCATCTCGTCCGTAATAGGCTTATTTTTGAATTTCACTTCATAAAAAACATATCCTTTTTCATCCTCGGTTACAACATCAAATTCTCCATTTGTACGTTCTATCGGATTGTCATAATAGTATTTTCCTATTTTTTCAAAAACAGGTTCCATTTCACCCATTTTGTTTCTACGGATTAAATATTGACGACACACTGACTCAAATATATGAGGAACATATTTTTCTTCAAAATCTTTTTCTATATATTTTTTGTAAAAAATATCCGGATCCATTATTTTCATTTGAGATAAATATTTAAAAATATATCTGTAATAAAATAGCGAAAGATTATCCGAAATATAATATCCGGCTTTCTTCTTATTGTTCTCATCATTTATCGGAGTTGTTTTTATTACAACTTCCATCCTTATAAGTTTATCAAGCACATCAACAAGTGTCGGTCCACTTGAAACATGAGACTGAGATAAGATATCACTATATTTTGAATATCCTTTGGCTAAAGTTTCGAACACTTCGTTAGCATTTGTTATTTTAGAAATCTCAGCATTTAAATACATTGACACTTCATTTTCTAATCTTGCTCCTGAAGAAGCAATCAAATCGATAATATTTTCTTTTACGCTCTTTTTATCATCTATTAGTCTGTTGAAGTATGGTATGCCTCCAAATACCGAATATATTCTCACTTTATCTTCTTCCGAATACCCCGGATAGAACAAAGATGAATCATAATAATCCATCTGCTTTAAATCAATTGTCAAATCAACTCTTCCATATAACGGATTTGAATGGGCCAAAAGAGATTTCATAACATCAACATATGAGCCTAATATTATCAGTGATACTTTTGCTTTTTCCCTGTATTTATCAACAAGTGCTTGCAAAATGCTATCCATCCCTCTAACAGATTCTCTCAAATATGGATACTCGTCTAATACCAATATCACCTTCTCTTTTATCGCTAATTCAAAGATATATTTTAATACAGATTCAATGTTATCAAACCCTAACTTAGGTAATCCATATGTTTCCTCTAATATTTCACTTATTCCAATGACATTACTCGCCTCTGCAACCTGCTTGCACTCATAATAAATTACTTTGTCAGTTCTGTTTTTAACGGTTTGCTTAACCAGTTCACTTTTTCCAACACGACGTCTTCCATATATTAAACAAAATGTTAATTCATCATTATTAATTATTTTATTCAATTTTTTTAATTCTGCTTCTCTTCCCACGAATTTCATTTTGCACACTCCTTTTTGACTCGGTTCTATTCGAGTTAATTATAACATTATAAATTTCGCGCGTAAATATTTAATTCGGTTTCAGCCGAGTCGGTTAAAACCGAATTAAATATTTACACGCAATGTCTTTTTAACATATTTCACCATGTATTGTATCCCCTTCTCTTAATCACATTTTTTAATCTTACTTCCTAATTCCATATTCACTACCTCATTGAATTTTAGTTGTAAGCTTACAATGTTAGTATATCATTTCTTGCCATAATTCCTATAACTCAGCGAGCGAACGGTCTCACTTATTTTGCTACTATCCACACTCCTTTAAACAAAGAAAAACACCGAACAAGTCGGTGTTCTTTCTTTGTTGTTATACTGCTGCAAATCCGTTTTCCAAATCTGCAATAATATCATCGATATGTTCAGTACCAATTGAAAGTCTGATTGTATTTTCCTTAATTCCAGACTCTGCCAATTCTTCTTCTGTCAACTGACTGTGAGTTGTTGAGGCCGGATGAATTACCAGGCTCTTAACATCTGCAACATTTGCAAGAAGTGAGAATAGTTTTAAATTATCGATAAACTTAAATGCTTCTTCTCTTCCGCCTTTGATTTCAAAAGTGAAAATGCTTCCTCCGCCGTTTGGGAAATATTTCTCAAACAATGCATGATCAGGATGTTCATTTAAAGAAGGATGATTTACATGCTCCACCTTTGGATTATTTACAAGGTAATCAATTACCTTCTTAGTGTTCTCCCAATGTCTGTCAAGACGAAGTGACAATGTTTCTGTTCCCTGAAGGAGTGCAAATGCATTAAATGGGCTGATTGCTGCTCCTGTGTCACGTAAGAGAATAGCTCTGATATAAGTTGCAAAAGCAGCTTTTCCTGCAGCCTCTGTAAATCTTACTCCGTGGTAACTTGGGTTTGGTTCTGAAATCCATGGATATCTTCCTGATGCAGCCCAGTCAAAAGTTCCTCCATCTACGATAACACCACCTAAAACAGTTCCATGTCCTCCAATAAACTTTGTAGCTGAATGAACTACAATGTCAGCGCCATGCTCGATTGGTCTGATTAAATAAGGTGTTCCAAATGTATTATCAATTACAAGTGGTAAACCATGTGAATGAGCAAGCTCTGCCAATGCATCAATATCAGGAATATCTGAATTCGGATTTCCTAATGTCTCAATATAAATTGCTTTTGTATTTGGCTTGATTGCATCCTCAACTTCTTTTAAATTATGGATATCTACAAGTGAGCTTTCAATACCATACTGCGGAAGTGTGTGGGCAAGTAAGTTTGCGCTTCCTCCGTAAATTGTCTTCTGAGCTACGATATGTTCTCCCGCTTTTGCAAGAGCCTGAATTGTATAAGAAATTGCTGTAGCTCCTGATGCAACTGCAAGTCCTGCAATGCCACCCTCTAAAGCTGCAATTCTGTCCTCAAAAACACCCTGTGTTGAATTTGTAAGTCTTCCGTAAATATTTCCTGCATCTCTAAGACCAAATCTGTCAGCTGCATGCTGGCTGTTATGGAATACATAAGAAGTTGTTGCGTAAATAGGTACCGCTCTTGAATCTGTTGTTGGGTCAGCCTGCTCCTGTCCTACGTGAAGTGCTAATGTTTCAAATTTATAATTACTCATAATCTTGTTCTCCTTTATTTTAAAATCTATTGTTTATTTATGTTACTAATGATCTATATTTTTTAATGGCTTATATATTTATTAATGGCTTATATATTTTTTAGCTAACCGGCTTTTTGAACTAACTGTTTTTTTCGCCAGCTAGATTTCAGCGCTGCAACATCGATCTTTTTTACAACACATTCGTCCAAATCTGTAATTTGCTCTTACCAGGCTTTCAAATCTAAATTGCATAAGCATTCTCCTTTTCCAAATTACTAAAGCGGCTACTCCTTTGTTTGGGATAGCCGCTTAAATGTTATCCCTTATTGGAATAACTATATCCTACCATATTTGTAGGATTTTGAAAATTATTCAAAACTTATCGTTCGTGATAGGTTACACTTATCACAAAAGCAATCACTCATTAACTTCCTATTCTAGTCTTTTTTTAATATATTTTTTATTCTAGTCTTTTTTTAATATATTTTTTATTCTAGTCTGATTTCAATATATTTTCTATTCTTGAAAGAGCTTCTTCAAGAACACTTCTCGGACAGGCAACATTTATTCTCTGAAATCCTGCTCCGGTTTTTCCAAAAATCCTTCCGCTGTCCAGCCACAGTTTTGCCTTGTTTACAATCAGTTCGTCTATTTTCTTTGCTTCAATACCCGTATCACTAAAATCAAGCCAAATCAAATATGTCCCCTCTGTTGGAATCAATCTTACTCCCGGGATATTATCTTTTATATATTTATCTGCAAACTCAATATTATCTTTGATATATTTTTTTGATGCCTCATGCCATTCATCTCCAAATGTATATGCTGCTTCAGCTGCAGCAATTCCAAATATATTCGGCTCATCCATTCCTGTCGCATCGTACTCAAAAATAAATTTGTGTTTTAGTTCTCTGTTTGGAATAAAAATATTTGACTGCTGAAGTCCCGCAAGATTAAATGTCTTAGTTGGAGCAGTTGCCGTAACTGTAAATTCCTGAAACTCAGGTTTAATTTCCTGAAAAATTTGATGATTTCCATGCCAGATAAAATCAAAATGGATCTCATCACTAAACACTATTACATTGTGCTTTTTACATATGTCACCAAGCCTTTCCAATTCTTCTTTTGTCCAGACTCTTCCAACCGGATTGTGAGGATTACACAGAATAAATAATTTCACATCATTCTCTACAATCTTTTTTTCAAAATCTTCAAAATCAATTGAGTAATGACCTTTTCCATCATAAATCAAATCATTGCTGACAATCCTTCTGTTATTTTGAACTATCAGATTGCTGAAAGGATAATAAACCGGCTGCTGAATAATCACCGAACCGCCAACTTCTGTATATGCCTTAATTGCACACGCAATTGCAAAGCATACCCCAGGTGTAATGACATGCCACTCAGGTTTAACTTCCCAGTCATGATGTCTTTTCATCCAGCCTGCAACAGCCTCAAAAAATCCATCCCCTCTCTGGATATTTGTGTATCCATAAATGTTATGGGAAGCCACGTCTTTGATCGCATCTTCAACACAAGATGATGTTTTAAAATCCATGTCCGCAACCCATAATGGTAATACATCCTCAGGATACCCTCTTCTTTTTGCAAAATCGTATTTTAAACTTTTTTTACCCCGTCTGTCTATTACGGTATCAAAATCCAAATTTCTTTCTGCCATCTTACATCACCTCATTTCACATATGATTCTCTCTCTTGCCAGCTTCTTAGTTTCGTCCGTATCTTTAGAATATTCTCCCAACTACTATCACTATTCAAGTTCTTTGCAATATCATTGCGACTACTTTCATCATTCAAGTTCTTTACAATATCATTGCGACTACTTTCACTATTCTAGTTCTTTACAATATCATTGCGACTACTTTCATCATTCAAGTTCTTTGCAATATCATTGCAACTACTTTCACTATTCTAGTTCTTCAAATATTGACTCCAATTCTTCTATAAGATCCTCTACATCCTCTATCCCCGTTGAAAGTCTTAATGTCCTATCTGTAATTCCGTTTTTGATTCTCACTTCTTCAGGAACATCTGCATGAGTCTGCGTCGTGGGATATGTTATAAGCGTCTCCACTCCTCCAAGGCTCTCTGCAAATCTTATCAATTCAACTTTCTCCAGTATTTTCAATGCATTTTCTTTGCTGTCGACATTGAATGTAATCATTGAGCCAAATCCTCTGGCCTGCTTTTTGATAATTTCGTGGCCCGGATGATCAGGCAGTCCCGGGTAGTAAACATCCAATACATGCTCTTGATTCTTTAACCACTTAGCAATCTCCAAAGCATTTTTCCCGGCACGCTCCATTCTGATTCCCAATGTTTTTATTCCTCTAAGAAGCAACCATGCATCAAAAGGTGGCAAACCTGCTCCGGTTGTCTTAATTAAAAATCTCAATTTTTCAATAATTTCGTCATTTGCTGTCACAATAAATCCTGCCAGAGTATCGTTGTGTCCTCCAAGGAATTTTGTTCCGCTGTGAATAACTACATCTGCACCAAGTTTCAAAGGATTCTGAAAATATGGAGACAAAAAAGTGTTATCGACTATAAGAATAAGATTTCTTCTTTTTGCAATCTCTGCAACAGCTGCTATGTCAGTCACACGCATCATCGGATTTGTAGGCGTTTCTAAATATATTGCCTTTGTATTCTCTTTAATATGCTTTTCTATGTCATCATTTGCACATGTAAGATATGTAAATTCATATCCGTTTTTCTTTGAAACATTGTTAAAAAGTCTGATACTTCCTCCGTACAAATCTGCTTCGGCTATTATATGATCTCCCGGTTCAAATATTTCAAAAAGCAGAGTGATTGCTGCCATTCCGCTTGATAAAGCGAAGGCATCTTTACCGCTTTCCAACTGTGCAATATATTTTTCCAAATGCTCTCTTGTAGGATTCTGCAATCTGCTGTAATCATACCCTGTACTTTGTCCCACACCGGGATGTGCATAGGTTGCAGTCTGATATATCGGATAACTTACAGCACCGTAATGTTTTCCTGTGTCTTCGTTTGCCAGATGCAAACATTTTGTATTGTCTCCTCTTTCCATAAGTCTTTCTCCGTTTCTGCTTTATTATTTTCTCCACTTAAGAATTATTATTTTCTCCATTTAAGAATTATTATTATCTCTACTTAAGAATTAATATTTTTCTCCATCTAAAAATTTGGGGTTATAGGTATGACCTATAACCCATAATTCAATTAACTATTTACTCTCCCCCATTTTGCCGGAGGACGAGAATATTTGCTTCTCATTTATCTACTTCGCATTTATAATCTCAACGTCTTGTGATTATCAATCTTCTCATAGTAATATGTAATCTTTTCCAAGGCTTCCTCTATTGGAACCTCGACGTCAAATACCGAAATTGCTTTCTTTTCAAATTGCTTTTGTGCCTGGAATCCAATCTTTTTGCAGACCACACACCTGCAATCTTCTATCAGTGAAACTTTTTCAAGAACACCTTCAGCGCCTCCACAGCCGCCTCCGTTTCCACTACAGCCCGATGATTTACAATTGCTTTTTTCGCAGTTTTTTTCCAAACTGAACTCAGAAATCTCTGCGGCATTTGAAGTATTTCCACTATTGTTCAATTCTGTTGTTTCTCTTGACACACTTCTTTGTTCAATCAGTTTAAAATGATCTGTCACTTCATATATCAAAAAGTTTTCAACTTCACCAAATTTTAGATCTACATTTATACCATCGGACGATCCTACTGCAATTTTGTACGCCATTGTATCACCTCTATCGTTTCTTAATTCTGTTTGTCATTTAATAAATGATTCAACACTCAGCTATATTTTCACCGAATTAATCATATTAGTTAAATCTCTGAACAGCCACTGTGTAAATATCTTCAATGAGTCGAATTCCACCTCTGTATCCAACATATGAAGTATCTAATACCACCTTATCCTGAACAGGATATGATACATTTAAGAAGTTACCCTTAAGACTTTCTGTAACCTCCTTTTCATAGTAACCGCCAAGTACGAGTGGATAACCGTGGTAGTCATGATTCTTTATTTCTTCGTGAATCTTAAATCCGTCTGTCTCGAAAGAAACTTCTGCTTCTAATCCAAAATTCAGTTTCTTGAATTCTTCTGCAATTTCTTCACGTCTGTTCTTTGGTGTGTCATCGACAACAAACTGCTTAGCAGGAACCAGTCCTAAATCATTGGCAAGGAATTTTGTGATTCCAAGAGCATAATGTGCGTCTGATACAACAGTAAACTGTTTGTTGATAACTCGGTTTTCAAGGAAAAGATCTGCATATCTTTCAATCAGATAATAGTAATAATCTTCATGTTCTTTAATTACAGATTCAACTTTCTCCTCGGCAACTCCTGCAAACTTTCCAACTTCTCTTAAAAATTTACTTGTCTCAGTTGCTCCGATTGGAAGAGTCTTGTAGTGAAGATATGGAATGCCTAATTTTCTTTCCATCTTCTTCATGTTGTTAAGCCCCACCCACGGAGATACAAGCAAGTTAAATTCTGCTTCAGGAATCTTGTCAATATTTTCAATTCCCCTATTGTATCCGAATATTGTATTTGGAGTTAATCCCAACTCACTAATGAGTTTTTCAAGTTCTCGTAAATTTCCTAACCAGAACAAATCCTGATATGGTACATCAGCCCAAATGTTTACAAGCCCTTTCTGTTTTGTCTCTGATTTTTTCAGATACTGCTCCACAATTGCATCTACAACCTGCTCGTGTCCTTTGTAATTATTTCCTTTAAATCCTGCTGTCGGAGCATATATTACAGGCTTATCTGCATCCTCAAATCTTGATACAACTTCCCCTGAATCGTCACCAACGATTTCGGGAATACAACCTGTTAATACTACATATAAATCTGCATCTATTACCTTGAGCGCATTTTCTATTGTTGAATTTAATTTCTTCACGCCGCCGAATACTACGTCTTTTTCATTAATACTTGTACATGGGAAAATGTTAGGCGAGAAATATCCTGAACTACCAATTGATTCAGATAATTTCTGCGCACAACCGGGACCTGAATGAAGTATTGGCAAAGCTCTGGTAATTGCCTGAACAGACTGCATAGCTCCCAACGCACATTTATATCTTTGTTTATCTAATAATTTTGCCATTCTACTTCACCTCTTCTAAAAATGTATCAACGTTCTGCTTGTACCACCAATCTGTATATGGTAATTTAGTACGTTTTGCGAGATTTTCCTCAAAACTTCTATTCTTTATCGCATCAACGATTGTCTTTGCAAATTCCAATGTATGTTTGTAACCAAAAATCATGTACTCATCAGCTACATAGATAGCAGGTGTACCGTTTTTAATTGCCCAAACTGTTGAGCCCGGATGTCTTGAAAGATACATATCAGGCTGATATTTATTTAAAATATTCATTACTTCATAATTCTGCTGATCGGCAACACTTGCCTCAAAGTCGATATCATTGTCAAGAAGATACTTCATTGATGGTGGAACATTACCGTCTTCGTACTTCTTGTCATAATGCCAAGCAAGTGCCCACACAACTTTAATTCCAAGTTCTTCTAAAACTCTTGATACTTCGAATGTATATCCGGGACCCATTCCAAGTACTGCTGTAAGTCCCTTCAACTCTTTCTTAACTTCCTCAATCTGTGGAATGTAGATTGCACGCTGCTCTTCGATATATTTTTCAATCTTATCGCTTCTGCCTGTAACCTTACCAATCTCTCTCAACCATGTTTCAAAACCTGTGATACCACACTGGTTAATACTTCTTACGTAAGGAACTCCATACTGCTCCTCCAGGGCATTTCCAAGATAGTTACCAAGAGTTCCACAGATACATGTTGTGGCAATACTCTCTGAAAGATGTGATAACTCTTCAATAGTTGAGTTACAGTATAAAAAAACCGGCTCAAGATCAAACTGCTTGAACATTTCTATAATCTCAGGTCTTGCGCTCTCAAAGAAGTTCTTGAAGTTAATTTTGTTTGTCTTAACTCCCTCTCTAGGTGGCTGTACGATTTCCTGCAAAACAGCATGATCTGAAATATCAAAACCTGTAGCCCATATTCTTGATTTGAAACCTTCACAGTGAACGGCAACGATTGGCACTCCAACCTCTTCTCTTACATCGTCAACAATACTGTCAATATCTTCACCTATAATACCTGTGGCACATGAACTTGATACAAAAATAGCTTTTGGCGAGTATCTCTTATTCACTTCCAAAATTACATCTCTAAGTGTTGATGTAGAACCGAAAATAGTATCATTTTCATTCATATCAGTTCCCACATATACAGTACTGCTTGTAACTCCTCTTTTCTTTGACATTACCTTTGACATGTAGTATGCATTAGCACTTGCCACAGAACATCCGGCAGGTCCGTGATGTATAATTGCCACATCTCTGATTCCTGCTAACTGACCCAGTCCACATGTTGAGAGACATGTACTAGACTGAGAAAAACATCTTGAACATCCTTTTAATGTTCCACATTCACTCTGAGATGCCAAATCTTTTAATGTTCCAACGTAGCCTGTAATTGAACCAATACGGTTCTCTCTTGTTGCCACATTAGAATTACTTGTATTTATTGCCATTACTATTCCTCCTAATCAAATAGTCCGGTAGAAAGATATCTAAGTCCTGTATCAGGGAAAATTACTACAATATTCTTTCCCTTATTTTCTTCCTTCTCAGCTATTGTCTTTGCTGCAAAAAGTGCAGCTCCTGATGATTCGCCAACCAGAATACCATCAGTCTTTGCAACCTGACGAGCTGCCTCATACGCATCTAATGCTTCAACTGCAATGTACTCGTCATAAATATTTCTATCAAGTGTAGATGGAATCAAATTATCAGGTACTCCAACAAATGGATGAACTCCTGTTATTTCATTTTCAGGCTGTGGAACTGCATCACTTGGAAGTGAGTTTGGTCCCGGCTGAACACCTACGATTTTGATGTTTGGATTCTTTTCTTTGAGATAAGCACCAACACCTGAAATTGTTCCGCCTGTTCCTGCACATGCAACAAGAATATCTACCTTACCCTCTGTGTCCTCCCAGATTTCAGGACCTGTTGTTCTCTTATGAACTGCCGGGTTCGCCGGGTTAGAGCACTGGTCAACGAAGAACACATTGTCTTCTTTGTCTAATACTTCTTCTTTTAAGCTCTTGATTGCTGCTACAAAGTCACCGTTTGTTGCCTCTAATGTTCTGGCTATTGCAGGTTCCTCTGTAAGTTTTATTGTCTTTCCACCGAAAGCCTTGATAACTTTAAATCTTTCTTCACTTACCTGATCCTGAATATAAACTCTGAAAGGATAACCTTTTGCTGCAGCAATTGCTGCAAGACCGATACCTGTATTTCCACTTGTTGTCTCAACAACCGTATCACCAGGTTTTAAAAGTCCTTTGCTCTCTGCATCCTCAATCATTGCGAGAGCAATACGATCCTTAACACTCTGGTTTGGATTAAAGTACTCTAACTTTCCTATGATATTTGCTTCAATATTATTCTTCTTCTGGAAACCATTTAACTGAAGAAGAGGTGTCTTTCCAACGAGTTCTGTAATTGAATTATAAATTCCCATATTTCTTTCCTCCTATCAATTCGAACCTCCGGTTTTCCAGTCAGCTCATATTATATTTTTTAATTTGCACTTTCTATTTACATTATTGTTTTACTTTTGCATTTTCTATTTACATTATTTTTTTGCTTTAGCATTTTCTATTTACATTATTAATAATTTTTTAATTAGCATATGTTATTAATTTGATTAAATCTTGTAGTCGTCTGCAAGTTCCATCATTCCGTATTCCATAAGGATTTCTTCAAGTCTCTCCTGTGTCATAGGTGTTGGAATTACGAAGTCTTCATTCTCGATTACAGCCTGTGCGAGATTTCTGTATTCCTGTGCCTGGTTAGAATCAGGTCTGTACTCGATAACTGTCTTCTTGTTAATCTCTGCGTGCTGAACGATATTATCTCTTGGAACGAAGTAAAGTAATTTTGTTCCTAACTCTTTTGAGAATGCACGTAACAAGTCAAGCTCGCGGTCTACATTTCTAGAGTTACAGATAATTCCTCCAAGTCTTACTCCACCTGTTCTTGCATATCTCTGAATACCTTTTGAGATGTTGTTGGCCGCATAAAGTGCCATCATTTCACCACTGGCAACAATGTATATTTCTTTTGCTTTACCTTCACGGATAGGCATTGCGAAACCACCACAAACAACGTCGCCTAATACATCGTAGAATACATAATCCAAATCATCAGTATAGGCACCAAGGTTTTCAAGCATATTGATAGATGTGATAATACCTCTTCCTGCACATCCGACACCCGGTTCAGGTCCGCCGGACTCAACACATCGAGTTCCGCCATATCCTTCTTTCAAAATTCTGTCAAGTTCTACATCTTCACCTTCTTCACGGATAGTGTCGAGAACTGTCTTCTGAGCAAGGCCTCCAAGTAATAATCTTGTTGAATCTGCCTTAGGATCACAGCCAACAACCATTACCTTCTTTCCATGTTCGACTAATCCCGCTGTCAAATTCTGTGTAGTTGTCGACTTTCCAATACCACCTTTACCATATATGGCTATCTGTCTAATTTCGCTCATAATTCCTTCCTTTCTCATTCAAATAATTTTTTTAACTTAATATATTTCAATAGCTGCAAGATGGATTCTTCAATGACTCCGGGAATCTCATAACTGTCTATCCCTCTTTTATTTGCTTCGTAAGCTGCGCCATCTCCAATCCTGCTGACTAAAATGAAATCACAGTCTTTCAGTCTATCGAGATTTTCATTCAATCTCTCATCATTATGATTTCCACCTTCACACACAGGAACCACTTTTCTCTCTTCAATCAGATGCAACTTTTCGTCTTCACTAATTTGATATATATAAAATTTGCCGGCTCTCCCAAAATGGCTGTTTACAACTATGCCGTCACTGGAAGCTACCGCTACTCTGTAAATATCATTAGCCATGTGAAAATGTCTCCTTTACATTCAGTTTTCTCTGATAAATCTGATCACCGAATTCTGATTTTCCCGGCACCCCCACCGCATCTGCACGACAGTGCTGACAGTGTCTGAACACATCGATGTATTTTGATGCTTTTGTTCTTGCCTCATCAATCTCTGCACAAACAGGGGCTCTGTGATTCTTAAGTTCATGTTGTGGAATCAAAGGAATAATATTGTAAATACTTGCCCCCGCTTCTTTGACGGTTTTTGCAATTTCTTCAATATGATCACCGTTGATTTCCGGAACCAGAACAGTGTTTATTTTTACTGTAATCCCGGCTGCGGCAACTTTTTTGATTCCTTCTATCTGATTTTTTATAAGAATCTTTGCTGCTTCAACGCCCTCTATTTTTTCGCCGTGATAAATGATAAATGCATTTAATTTGCTTTCAATTTCCGGATCCACAGCATTTACTGTAACTGTGAGTGAATCAATTCCCACATCTATAACATCCTGTGCTCTCTCATTTAAAAGCAAGCCGTTTGTGCTCATACATTTTATTAAATCAGGAAATTTTTCTTTGATAATCTTAAATGTTTCGAATGCATTATCAGTTGCCAGCGTATCTCCCGGTCCTGCAATTCCAGCCACTTTAATATCAGGACATATTTCCAAAGCTTTTGTTAGAATCTCTTCACAATCTGAAGGTTTTAAAACTTTGGAAGTGACTCCGGGTCTTTCCTCCACATCATTTATGGTTCTGTCACAAAATCGACAGGCTATATTACATCCCGGGCTAACCGGAAGATGAATTCTTCCCGCGTTGTTTTTATGACCTCCAAAGCAAGGATGAGAATTCTGCAAGTCTTTATATGTATTGCTCATATGACACCCTCTTTCTTTTATTATGCGTGAATACGTATCATTGTTTGCTTCATATCTGATATCTCTATCTGATATATCTATCTAAGATATGCATCACATCTGATATATCTATCTAAGATATGCATCACATCTGATACAACTCACAAACGATACCGGATGGATTCGAACCATCAACTTCAGTTTTGCAAACCTATGCCATTCCGACGGCTACGGCATCGAAGTAGTTTTCAGGATTTTCATGGATTTTGCTTTTCCTGCAATCCCATCTAAGTGTATATAAGATGTAAGATCGGACTCCCGCTGATACTAATTTGTACTTCCAACTGTTTACATTTGATTTCACTGCTGCTTACATTTGATTTAGCTGCTGTTTACATTTGATTTTGCTGCTGTTTACATTTGATTTCGCTGCTGCTTACATTTAATTTCACTGCTGCTTACATTTGTACTTGAAGCGGGAGCCATCTCACATTTGATATATTTTATTTTTAAAAAGTTTTCTAATGGCTATAATCTGATTTTTTCGGTCTTATCAATCTGAATAACTCTTCCATCCTGAATTATTAAAGTAACTTTTCCAAATTCAACTTCTCTTACCAACTGCTCAACTTCTTTGATGTAATAATCAGAATCTAAAGAATTCTTTCCCATTGTTCTCACCCCTTTTATGAATTAAACAATGGTGTTGATAAATATCTGTCTCCAGAATCAGGAAGTAATGCCACAATTGTTTTGCCTTTATTTTCAGGTCTCTTAGCAAGAATTTCTGCTGCCTTTAATGCAGCTCCTGAAGAGATACCAACCAGGATACCTTCTGAAGTTGCAAATGCTCTTCCTTCTGCAAATGCATCTTCATTTTCAATTGTGATAATCTCATCGTACACTTTTGTGTTAAGTACATCAGGTACGAAACCTGCTCCAATTCCCTGAATCTTGTGTGCTCCCGGTGTTCCTGTTGAAAGGACTGCGCTTGTAGCAGGTTCAACTGCAACTACCTTTACATTAGGATTCTGCTCTTTTAAATATTCGCCTACACCAGTAATTGTTCCGCCTGTACCAACACCTGCGATGAAGATATCGATTTTTCCTTCTGTCTGTTTCCAGATTTCAGGACCTGTTGTTTCTTTGTGAACTTTTGGATTTGCAGGATTTACGAACTGTCCAAGGATTATTGATCCCTCAATCTCCTTATTGAGTTCTTCCGCTTTTGCAATTGCTCCCTTCATTCCTTTAGCACCTTCTGTAAGAACAAGCTGTGCTCCGTATGCCTTGAGAAGATTTCTTCTCTCAACACTCATTGTGTCAGGAAGAGTAAGAATTGCTTTGTATCCCTTAGCAGCTGCCACTGCTGCAAGACCAATTCCTGTGTTACCACTTGTTGGCTCTATGATAGTTGCTCCCGGTTTTAATTTTCCGCTTGCTTCCGCATCTTCGATCATTGCCAATGCAATTCTGTCTTTAACTGATCCTGCCGGATTTAAATACTCAAGTTTTGCAAGTACTGTTGCCTCAGTAATTTCTCTTTTCTTTGCATATCCATTCACCTGTAATATAGGTGTTCCTCCGATAATTTCTAATGCACTCTGTTTGATTTCGCTCATAATAGAATCCTCCTTAAAAAACTTTATAATAATTAACTATTTTTATGGAAAAGCCGTTTAAACGGCGTTCCTTATTGGAATAACTATATCCTACCATGCTTGTAGGAATTTGAAAATTATTCAAAACTTATCGTTCGTGATATGCTAAACTTATCACTGTTACAATTGCACACTTAGCCCTCATTCCCTCTTATAAAGGGCGTTTTACTCACCACTCATAGGAATTGGAGGCTTGATGAATTCTCCTTGTTGCTAAACAAAAAAATCCCCCTTTCATCAGACTTGATATTGTCTGACAAAAGAGGGAACCTCCTAGTCTCTATTACTATTAATCTTTATTTATTAATCTTTATTTATTAATCATTATTTATTCTTTTTATACATCCTTGTACTTCAACAATTCTTCAACATAAGCTTCGCCGATTTTACTTAAAAAGTGATTTTCTTTCACTATATAACCTATTGTAATCGGATCTTCTTCTTTCAGTTTGATTGCAACAAATCCGTCTTGCAGCACTACACTGTCAGTCATGACACCTGTTCCAATAGAATAGCCGTTCATTGCAGACATAATCTCTGTGGAGGTTGCTCTGTCTGTCGATCTGATTATCTTTTTGAAATCATAATCACCAAGTGCTTCTTCCGACAGATAAAAGTCGCTATCGCTACTCTGATCAAATGCTACACACGGATATTCGCTCAAATCATCGATTGAAAGCTCTCTTTCACCTGCCAAAGGATGATCCTTCCAGACATACACATACGCATCTCTTACCATTAGAGGTGTAAAGATAAGCTGATATTCTTTCAATAATTTTCTGAATATCTTTTCATTACTTGAAGTAAATGCAATTACTCCTATTTCACTCTTCAGATTCTTTACATTATTGAGCACATCATTTGTCCTTGTCTCATAAACTGAATAATTGTATTCATCCGATTCGTATTGTTTTATAGTGTTAACAAAAGCATGAATAGCAAAAACATAATGCTGCATTGAAACAGAGAAATTTTCTTTTCCTTTACTGTTTCTGTCATACTTTTCTTCAATGAGTGTAAACTGTCCTACAGCTTGCTTTGCATATACTAAGAACTCCTCACCTTCCTTTGTCAAACTGATTCCTCTGTTTGTTCTTGCAAAAAGTATAACTCCAAGTTCTTCCTCCAAATCATTAATTGCAAGAGATAGCGCCGGCTGTGTAATATATAGTTTGTTCGCAGCTTCCCTCATAGATGTTGATGTCGAAAGTGCAATAACATATTTTAACTGAAGTATTGTCATCTTTTTTTCCTTTCAAAATTGGTTATTTTAAGGACTCATTTTCAAGTCACATTCAAGTCATTTGATAATCCTTTTTTCTTACAATAGCCTCCAGTTGAATTTTAGC
This sequence comes from Lachnospiraceae bacterium, assembly GCA_024698345.1. Classification (GTDB taxonomy): domain Bacteria; phylum Bacillota; class Clostridia; order Lachnospirales; family Lachnospiraceae; genus SIG293. The sequence continues at coordinate 28,309 of JAILRH010000069.1, forward strand.
TTTCTTTTTTTACTAACTAATACTCTTCAACAGGAGCTTCCTCTTTTTCTCCAATATCAGTAACCGGTTTCTCCAGTCCTTCGATTTCAATTCCATTCTTCACTGCATAATCCCAAAGTGCAGCATGAATTGCTTCCTCAGCAAGAAGTGAACAATGAACCTTTACCGGAGGCAGACCATCAAGTGCCTCCATTACCGCTTTGTTCGTTACCTCAAGAGCTTCTGTAACTGTCTTTCCGGCTACCAATTCAGTAGCCATACTGCTTGTTGCGACAGCTGCGCCACAACCAAATGTCTTAAATTTAGCTTCCTTAATTACTCCATTCTCATCTATATCGAGATACATTCTCATGATATCTCCACACTTGGCGTTTCCTACTGTTCCCACGCCACTTGGATTTTCTATCTCTCCTACATTTCTTGGATTCATAAAATGATCCATTACTTTTTCACTATACATCAGCCATACTCCTTTTTCTATCTTTTTCTATCTTTTTCTATCTTTTTCTATCAATATGTTATAAATTTCAAATCATTATGTAAGAATATTTTGTATTCGCCTTCAGCAATTATTTATTTTGCTTTAAGAAATCTTCATACAATGGTGACATACTTCTGAGTCTCTCAATAATCTTTTTAAGTTCATCAACAGTATAATCTATATCTTCCTTTGTTGTCTTTTCAGACAATGTAAGTCTTAAAGAACCATGTGCTATTTCGTGTGGAAGTCCGATTGCAAGTAAAACATGTGAAGGATCAAGAGATCCTGATGTACAAGCCGAACCACTTGAACCGCAGATTCCTTTTTCATCAAGAAGAATAAGTAAAGACTCTCCCTCAATAAATCTAAAGCAGAAGTTTGCGTTATTCGGAAGTCTGTCTGTTCTATGTCCATTAAGTCTCACATAAGGAATCTCATTTAATACTCTGTCGATGAGATAATCTCTGAGTTCTGTTTCGTATTTGATTCTGCTGTCCAGTTCTTCTGTGGCAAGTTGAATTGCTTTTCCAAATCCCACAATACCAGGGACATTATGAGTGCCTGCTCTTCTTTGACGCTCCTGCGCACCACCGTGAATGAAGGATAGTATCTTAACGCCCTTTCTTATGTACATAATTCCAATTCCCTTTGGTCCGTTTATTTTGTGACCGCTTGCACTAAGCATATCGATATTCATCTCATCTACATTGATTGGAATATGTCCAAATGCCTGAACTGCATCTGTGTGGAACAATACTCCGTTTTCTTTTGCAATTTTACCTATTTCGGCAATTGGCTGAATTGTTCCTATTTCGTTATTTGCAGTCATAACAGATATAAGAATAGTATCAGGTCTGATTGCTGCTTTAAGCTCATCTAACTTAACAACACCGTTTTCATCAACATCAAGATAAGTAACCTCAAATCCTTTCTTTTCAAGATACTCTGCTGTATGAAGAATTGCGTGATGTTCAATCTTTGTTGTGATGATGTGCTTGCCTTTGTTTCCATATGCTTCTGCTGTAGCCTTAAGCGCCCAGTTGTCTGATTCACTTCCTCCGCCGGTAAAATAGATTTCTTCAGTTTTAGCTCCAAGAGCTGCTGCAATCGTTTCTCTTGATTTCAATACTTCTCTGTTAGCCTCTCCTGCAAATGAATAAACCGATGATGGATTTCCATAATATTCTGTAAAGTAAGGTTTCATTGCTTCAAGCACCTCCGGATATACCTGAGTTGTTGCCGCATTATCTAAATATATTAATCTGCTCATATCGCACCTCTTTCCAACTTAATTTCATTTAAGCAATTTGATTTTCTGTATTTTTGTTTTTTGTTATTAAGTAATATAATTATGCCTTTTAATTACAGTAGCTTTTTTGTTGTTTTTCCAATTCCTAGTTAATTACTATGATATTGATATTCTATCATCATGTTGCGATATGTCAATATGTTTTTTATATTTTTATATTTCTATATTTTTTGATTATGACACAATCCTATAGGCAGGCGCAAAATAAAGAAATGTCCTCACAAAACAAGAAAAGAGCATCTGGGAGGTTAAATATCAAGTTTCCAAGTAAAAAAGAACTATTGAACTAACTAACACCTTTAGTTCAATAGCCCCTAAACTTTTCTTTTATTTTACTTTGTTTTATTTTCGGTCAGTTTGCCAGCTTAGCAAATCTTCCAATGTCGTTGTATCTACTACATCTTTCACTGCATCATTGATCTTCTCGTACAAAAGTGCAGGAATACAATTTGCCTTTCGGTCACAAGACTCATCTCCACTTACACATTTTACAGGTGCAAGATCACCTTCTGTAACTCTGAAAATCATTCCAACTGTATACTCTTCCGGCTTCATTGTAAGAACATATCCACCCTGAGCTCCTCTGATACTTTTAACCAATCCTGCTTTGTTAAGCATAGAGATAATCTGTTCAAGATATTTTTCTGAGATTCCCTGATTCTGAGAAATATCTTTTATACTTTTTGGATGTCCTGTGTTGTCAGATGCAAGTTCTAACATAAGTCTTAATGCATATCTTCCTTTTGTTGATATCTTCATAGTAATCTCCTATATTTCTTATTGGTCAATTTTCTAAATGCATTATAGCAATTAGATTCTAAAATGTCTATGCTATAAAAATTTGCTTTTCCTGACACCTTGTATTAGAAAGATTTATATTAATATCTGCAAAATCTATTGCCTGTCCCTCGTGGGAACTGATAATAACCATACTTCCTGATTCCTTGTACTTCTGTAAAATCTCAAGGACTTTTATAACATTCTTTCTGTCCAGATTTGCTGTGGGTTCATCCATTATAAGCACTTCCGGTTTGGATATTATACTTCTTGCAATGGCAGCTCTTTTAATCTCTCCACTGGAGAGACTCTTTGGATATTCATTTTCAAGATTATATAAACCTAATTCATTCAACAATTTGATTATATCTTTTTTCTTATCTTCTCCCACTGGGGTTTTGTTCAATTCAAAGGCTAATTCAAGATTTTCGTATAGAGTTAAGTAAGGAATAAGTTCGCAGTTTTGCGTAACAATCCCCAACTTTGCTCTTCTGAAATCAGATAACTGTTGTTCATTATAACCTGTTATCTCTTCTTTACCATAATATACTTTTCCCGAAGTTGGTCTGCTCACACCGGAAATAATATTAAGAAGTGTACTTTTTCCCACTCCGCTGTCTCCGCTGAAAACGACAAACTTTCCTTTTGGAATTGTAAGATTCAAACCATTCAGCACAGAGATTTTTCTATTGTTTCTCTGATAATTTTTTGTAATTTCTTCTAACCTTATTTCCATTACAAACTCCCTCTAAATCATCCCAAGAACTTATTCTTTATATCATTATTGCACCCTATAATTTGTTAAGTGTCACCATCCAAATAAGCCTCTGCTTTATTAATGAAAGCGTTAATATTTACTCCAAAATTTCTTTCGGGCATACTCTCTTTATACTTACAGTTGAACATACAGGTCCAAGTCCTGCTGTTAGTATAAACACAATTGCAATAATCAGTATGTTTTCCTGTAAACGTGGAAATGTGAAAGGTACCTTGCTGACATTATCTATCAATTCAAACAAAACAAAAAACGACAAAGTTCCAAACAGAGTTCCTATCGCAGAACCAACAACTGATATTAGTATTATCTCGTTTCTCAGAATGTTTTTTACATCTTTTCTACTGACTCCAATTATTCTTAAAACTTCTATCTCTTTTTTTCTGTCTCTTATAATAATAAAATATATAATGTACAACAAAAGTACTGTTACTATTATGATTGTCACGCTAAAAATCAAACATGGGATGTACATATCCTTAAGTCCACTTGTCAGTTTTTCTGAAACCCTGTCTTTATTTACAATATCAACACTCTCAATTTTAGCTAAAGTTGCTGTTATTCTCTGTAAATCCACTCCATCCTGCACTTTTACCAAAACTGCAGAAATATCTTTTTTAGTTACATCCTTAATCATTCCCTGACCGGCTGCTTTGGCAAAAGTCATTATTTCATCCATTTTGTTTCTACTGACAAAAACCGTCTCATCCATGGAAGAACCGCTCTCCTCTAAAACCGATGCCACCTTGAACTCTTTTCCAAACATCTTAAATGTTCGGTCTTCTTTTATGCCAACTTTACTTCCAACTATTATCTCTCCATTTTCAATTGATTTCAGATATTTATTATCTATCCACGGAGTAATTGTAAAATCAGAATCCATATCAACACCTATGATTTCAACAGACTGGTCGCAGCAGGTCGCTTCCATAGTCATGAGAAAGGTCTGGGGCGATACCTTTGACACACCTTTTGTATTCCTGATTTTATCAAGAACTGATTCATCCATGTAGAAATAATTCTTTTTTGCAGTAAGTAAAAGTCTCTCAAGATCTTTTCCACTTCCCTTTGGAACAACGATAAGGTCCGCACCCATGCGATTAGCCACATTCCCTGCTCCATGTTCCATACCCACTGAGACAAGACTCACAAAAACCAAAGCATATGACAGTATCACACCTATTAAAATAAGACCAATACTTCTGTATATTTTTGAACTTATACTTTTCGCAATTAACCTATGAAAAGTTTTCATTCCTTCACCTCTTACTTCTTCTTCAGCAAAATTACAATATCAACAATTCCGATTCCGGCAATCAATATTCCCAAAATAATAAGCAGCGGTCTTGTATACACATAACAGTGCATTGATTTCATACTGCAGACAGGTGCAATCACCCCTGGGAGCAGAGCAATAACAGCCCCGCCCACAGTCTGAATTACAGCAATAGCTGTATTTACTTTTTGTTTGTTAAGTGCAATCTGAACAACAGCCAGCACTATCAAAGCAATTGCTACAACTAATGCAATAGCTTTTGTTTTATGACATGGTGCTTCCATTCCACCCATGCTTCCACAAACATGTGCAAATGTAAACAATCCTGCAATAATAATTCCCAAAACTAATATTTCTATTATGTTAATAATTTTGTGTGCTTTCATATACTAATATCACTCCTTATTTTTCAGTAAATGTCTTACTGTCAGCATCGTATACAACAGAATCAGGAACTCCCTCCAAATCCGGGTATACTTTCTTTGTAAAGTCATCTAAATTAAGATTCGGATCTAAATCTCCTGTTTTTTGTAAATCTTTGAAAGATGCCACAAATGTTTCTCTTCCAAGGGTTACAGAAGGCTCATAATTTAAGAGTGACAATATATCACCATATCTGACAACATCGTCATTACTCTCTGATGGCATATATCCGTTTTCAACCTGAAGCCTTGCAGCCTCTTCGGGATTTGCCTGAACAAACGCTGCTGCTTTCTGGATTGCTCTTGCATATGCAACCGCACCTTCTTTGTTATTTGCTATAAGTGCCTGTGAAACATAAGCCTGGCAGCAATATTCCTGTGAAAATACTTCATCCTCACCACTGTCCAGTATTTTGTTAAACTCATAATTTTTTTCTGCATTGTAAGCAACAGGATCATGAATTCCTATAGCGTCAACTGCACCGTTATCAAGAGCTGTAGGTAAATCTGTCATTGCATATGTCACAAACTGAATATCAGCATCGCTTCCATTTACCTTGAATCCAAGGTTAAAAAGTTTTCGTTTAAGCTGAATTGGTGCAGAATCAGACAATGAAGCAACACCTATTGTCTTTCCTTTCAAATCTTCTAAACTGTCTATTCCGGTCCCCTTTTTTGAATAAAATTTTGTACAGCCTCGATGTAATCCGGTAACGAAGGCAATCTCAAGACCGTTTGAAATCGGTTGCATCAGTGTTCCCGTAAGGCCGTAACCTGCATTAATCTCACCACTTGTAATCTGTTCTGTAATAGTATCAATATTAGATGTTACAACTTTATACTCCTGACCAATAGCCTTGAACTCTTCATCGAAGTATCCGTTTATAATAGCTATATGTACAGGTGCAAGACACAAACTTTCCTTATTGTTTAAAATCTTTACTACATTATCATTCTTTGAACTTTTGGCCTCTTTTTTTTCATTATTGTCACATCCTGTCACTAACCCTGTGACCATCAATGCGCTAATTGCCAGCGCTAAAACTCTTCTTCCTTTTTTCATTTTAATTTCCTCCTTTTTTCTCTTTTAATTATTCAAGAACGCCTCATCTTCACTTTGTTTAGAAGATGGGGACATCTCTTCTCAGTTACAGATAATACTCAGGTTCAATGTTATCCCCTGCATAGTTTAGTATCTCAAGTATCTGAGTTCTGTATTTAAGAAAGTCATTATTCCCTCTTGCCCTTGGTCTCCCAAGTTCAATATCAATAACTTTTTCAATCTTTGCAGGTCGAGGTGTCATTATCACAACCTGGTCTGACAAATAAACTGCCTCATCAACATCATGCGTAACCATAATAATAGTTATTTTTTGTTCCTTCCAGATTCGTAGGATTTCATCCTGCATATTCATTCTGGTAAATGCATCTAAAGCTCCAAGCGGTTCATCTAATAACAACACTTTAGGATGACCTACCAACGCTCTTGCAAGAGAGGCTCTTTGATTCATACCTCCTGATAACTGATGAGGGTATGAATTTTCAAATCCGGTTAGACCAACCATCTCTATATATTCTTTTACATCCTGTTTCTTTTCTTTATATATTCCCCTGGCCTTTAATCCAAAAGAAATATTTTTTTCTATTGATAACCACGGATACAGATTTGCCTGCTGAAAGGCAAAACCTCTGTCATGTCCGGGTTTCTTAATTTCTTCTCCGTCAAGCAGGATCACTCCGCTGTCCTGAAGATTTAGTCCTGAAATTGCTCTGAGCAGTGTGGTTTTTCCACAGCCCGAAGGTCCTATCAGAGATATAAAGGACCCTGCCTTAATCTTCAGATTGACATCGTTTAACGCTTTTACTTCACTTCCATCCGGATTTGTAAAACTCTTTGACACATTTTCAATTACAATTTCTCCTACCATTTGATTACTCCTTTCTGCCATCCAAGTAATCTATCTTTTATTTTGAATAAAAGAGTGATAATCAAATTACATAAAACCGCCAATATTATCAGTCCTGCATACACATTTGCATACAACATCATACTTTTCTGCCAATTTAAGTACCAGCCGATTCCTGATTTGCACCCAAACATCTCAGCTGTAACCAGTGTGATAAATGAACCTGTCGTTGCATAGAAAAATCCTAAGAACACACTTGGCAAAGCAGCGGGAATTCCAACTTTAAATATTTTGTACAATTTTCCCGCTCCCAACGTATCAGCTACTTCAAAGTAAGTCTGTTGAACATTTTGTATGCCATTACTTGTCATAACAGTAATTGGAAACCAAACTGCCAGCGCTATCATAAACACTGCCGCCTGATATGACGTGCTGAAAAGTGATAATACCAACGGTGACCAGGAAGTCGCAGGTATCGGTCCGATTATTTTGATAAAGGGATTAATCCAATATGATAATTTCTTATTGAATCCGACTACTATACCTGTTGTAAATCCCAAAGCTGCACCGACAAAGAAACCGATTATCAGAAGTTTTGCAGAAGCTAAAATACATTGAACGATCAGCGACCTGTCTTTTACAAACACTGCAAATACTCTGTCTAGCGACGGGAAGAACAACACCGGCAACAATGAATATTTACTGCAAATCAGATTTATGATATTCAAAAGCAATACCCCACCTGCAAGTAGCGGAGCTGTATTTTCAAATTTCTCTGATACTTTTTTATTGAGAAATGAAACCAGATAAATCAGAACAATTATCCCTCCTGCTATATATAAAAAATAAAGAAAGTATGGCTTATCTGCCTCAGGCTGGCTTGCTGAATTTGGAATAAATACAGCCACTGCAATGGCAAGTAATAATGAAATGATTACACTTACTTTTTTTATCTGTTTTACTATCATTTTGATCCTCCATTTATTTTTTCACCTGACTCGTCGTGTAAACAAAAAAACCAGAAGCATGACATGCATAATGCAATGTCAACCTCTGGTTTTCCAGTCAGTTTCTCTGATTATTGTAATTATCCGGATTTCTGTTTTTGCAATCTATGTTTAAGATTACCAATCCATTTATGTCCTGAATAATTAAGATTTGTGATACAGAAATAGTATCATATCATATAACTTTTGTATAATCTATGTAGTTTATCACTTGTAATAACTTCTGCTTATAACTTTATAGGGTCTTTGAAAAAGAAAGAACACCGAACCAGTCGGTGTTCCCTCTTTTTTTATTGATTAAATTTTACTTTACAGTAACTTTAATCTTTGCTTTTGTTCCGTTCTGAGCAAATACATATATTACACATTTTCCTTTGCTAACTGCCTTAATCTTGCCGTCCTTACTTACCTTTGCAATTGCCTTTCTTGATGAATAGTAACGGTAGTGTTTAGCATGTTCTGTACTTAATAATGATTTACGTTTGCTTACTTTAACTGTTTTAGCATTAATCTGGAATGTCTTCTTATCATTCAAAGTAACTTTCTTCTTATTAAGTTTAAATTTCCTGGGTGCAAATACTTTCCAATTCTGCTGAAGGTGTTGTAATCCAACTCTCCACATATAACAGCAGCCAAGAAATAAAAAAGGGGCTGTAAAAACAGTCCCCTAACGGAAAAACGGCTACTGAACCAATAAATTTTTTCATAGATTATTTGACACTATCTTCTACGTGACATGCTCCCACTACTTAAATCAATATGATTTTGAAGTAGGGGCTTCCTGCTCAATGACTCTTCTGAGCCAAGTATCAACAGGCTATCCTCGCGTGCCCCGCGATTCTTTTTTTATTTATCTCATTTAGGATTTTTAT
>JAILRH010000073.1 GCA_024698345.1 Lachnospiraceae bacterium
CTTCACAGTTAACTCTGCCTACACCTCAATACTATGTTTTCTACGTTGGAGATGTCAGCTATCCGGAGAGAATGGAACTTAAACTCAGCGATATGTTTGCATCAAAAACTGACGTTTTAGAATGTACGGCAACGATGCTTAATATCAACGTTGGCTTCAATCAGGAACTATTTTCCAAATGCAAACCTCTCTACGAGTATTCTTATTTTATTGATAAGATATATCGCAACAAAAAAATATATGATACAATCGATATAGCAGTAGACAAGGCTGTAACGCAGTGTATCGAGGAAGGTGTTCTCAGTGATCTTCTTCTTGCACACAGAAGTGAGGTGACGGACATGGTACTTACTGAATTTAATGAAGAAGAATATATCGAGATGGTAAAAAAAGAGTGTATCGAGATTGGTGAAAAACGGGGCTTTGAGATTGGCAAAAAAGAAGTCATTATGGAAATGATAAAAGATGGAATCATCTCTCCGGAAGTAGGCGCTGAAAAACTTGGCATTTCCGTTGACGAGCTAAAACTGTAAATTATTTTGTGTAGGCTTAGTATATGAATATATGTCCTCTTGGATTGATGTTAGAATCCAAGAGGATTTTTTATGGCAAGACAAAGAATTTTTCCACCAGAAAGAACGCCAATGAATCATGGAGACTTTCATGGATTTGCTAAAAGAAGCTTTTTAGTTTTTTATATTCTTATCTTCAAAGTTTTCCGTGGAAGGAATGAGCAAAAACTAAAAAATTGACAAACTCCACGTTATCTTTTCAAATTGCATTGTTTAGATGTTCTTTTTTCGTTTCGCAATTTCGCCAAATACTCTTTTGTCTCTTTCGCCACAATTCCGCTCAACGCAAAAAGTGCTATGATATTTGGAATCGCCATAAGTCCGTTAAATATATCCGCTACTGTCCACACAAGACTTACTGTCATGTAAGGTCCTATAAAGACAGCCAGAATATATAACCACTTATAGGCACTGACAACCTTCATATTTCCATTTGTCAGATATTCAAGACATCTCTCACCATAATAATCCCATCCGAGAATAGTAGTAAACGCAAAAAATACAAGGCAAAATACCAGTATGGATGCTGCCGCTTTCTCCGGCATAAAATATAACCCCTTCTTAAATGCATCCGTTGTTACCTGAACACCCTCTAAATTTTTTTCTTTCCATGACCCCATCATTATGATTGAAAATCCTGTCATTGTACATACAATAATAGTATCTATAAAAGTGCCTGTCATTGTAACAAGTCCCTGTCTTACAGGAGACTTTGTCTGCGCTGCTGCCGCGGCTATAGGTGCAGACCCAAGACCTGCTTCATTTGAAAATATTCCTCTTGCAACTCCTTTTTTTGGCACTCGTTTTCATATGCCTTTTATATGTACCCTAGTACAGAATGTAAGCGCTTGCTATTCAAGAACATTTCTATATATTCAAACATATCTCGCTTTACCGCTTCCATTGTAACATATTCTCATCTGTAAATCCTTTATTTTCGATACGCTTTTCAATTTTATTCTTTTTTACTTGAATCATCACTGTCTGTACAAGTTTGACTTTCAATATCTTCTTCGTCTTCTGCAAATTCACCAAGTTTATGCTTTCTTCTTATTTCCTCTGGGAAATAATCTGCCGGCTCAACATATTTTGTTTTTTCTTCTTTCATTACAATCCGCCTTTTGTAAAAGATGAAACCCTTAACATCACAAATAGTTTGTATATAATTGTTTTATACAAACAGTTTGCGATTATACTAATCCTGACGATTTATCCATCACCACAATTGAAGATGCTATTTACTTAGGATATAAAAATGACGTTTCCTGCCTTGTCACTTCCGACGAGATTATGTCTCTTTATGAGCAACAGAGTACTTTTAATCCGAACATGCCTATTCGCGGTATTTTTTACTTTTCTAAACTTTATGAGAATGTTGCCATTTCTTACCTCCTTAAATAAAAACACTAAGGGTATTAATTCTCAACATTGCTTCATCTTATAATATTCCAAACACGCTCCCACAAAATAATACTATTATTAATACAATACAAACAACAGCCGATAGAATACATGGTATCTTTATCGCCAAATTTTTTCTTTCTCTTATCCAAGTCCACTTCTTTCCAAGGAAAAATAGAGGTACTGTCCAAATGCAAACGATAATTATTACTCCGGCAACACTTGAAATTCCACCAAGGAATATATTTTTAATATTCATCTTACGGCCGTCACAATCCAACACTCCAATAAATAATATAGTAATTATTGTCCATGTAATATTATCAAATAAACTGTATGGTTTTCCTTCATCATCTACCTTATTAAAAAATAAATTGAACAGAGTCTTTTTCTCTTCATTAATAAGATCCTTAGCTATATCAAAGAAACGATTTCCTTTCTTTTCCTCTTCATCAACATAATTCCAATATGTATCTGTATTAAAACTCAAAATGTCTTCTTTATTTTCCTGAATCTTGCGAGACAGATTCATTGCCCCAGCCAGTTCATCAATCTGATTTTGAAGATTTTTTATATTTTCATCAAGAACTTCGTTTACAGATTTTGCTCCATCAAAAATATCTTCAATTTCATTTACTGATATTCCTATTTTTCTAAAAATAATAATCTTCTTTAATTTTTCAATATCTTCGTTAGAATAATCTCTATAACCGTTACTTTCTCTCTGTGGATTAATGAGTCCTTCTTTCTCATAATATCTAACTGTTGCTCTTGGAACTTCCAAAATCTGTTCTAATTCTTTAATAGTCATTCTAATGACCTCCTTTCCTGTTATGCCCCAAATATAAGGTATAAACAAGGTTTACAGTCAATACTTTTTTTCTATAATCAAGAAAAAAAGTGGCTTACGGGTTGTGTGCACCATGTGCACCATGGCCTAATATAATAATACCGCGGAAAATATCCAATAAAACGGGCACGATAAAAGTCCACTACCACTACCCGAAGGTAGTCGTCACATTATTTTGTTATTCTATTACCTTTTAATGATATAACCTGTTACCATCTTCAGAAAAGAGGTAACATCATTTTTTATTTAGAGCATATAAAAAGACCTGCAGTAACCCTCGTCAATGCAGGTCCCAATCGCATTTCTTTCATGCAACTGCTAATACTCTTCACTAATGTTCACATAAATACTTGTTATTATGTCGATATTTTTCTTCAAATTAGGTATCTAATGACAAATCATACCAGTCATCTTCTTCGGAAATGAGCCATTCAAGTCCCCGTCTACGTTCCACAACATTGCTAGGTACCAAATTACCAATATTTGTATTTGGTCTGATTCGATTCTCGGTAACAGCCCAATCATATCGATAATACAAATCTAACATATCTAATATTTCTTCGATGTCTCTTAACTTGCACTGACTTACAAATTCATCAAAAGAACTCTTCTTACTAACTAAAGAAATTGCCAACTCACAATCGCATGTTTCTCCGCCGTCTCGTATGTCATCTACCAGACCTAATGCATAATACAATGACCAAACAGCTTCATAAGCCCAGTCCATATCAAATAAATCTTGCTGTGTATATGTACCGTTAAGAATTCTTAGCTCTTTTGAATTCAGTAACTCATCGCCAATATCAAATTGCTTTAATTTACCTCTAAAAAACTCAACGCTTCCCTCAAAGTCTCCGGCTTGTATATCATATATAACCTGAATGACGAGAAGGGCTCCGATAGCTCTCTTTGCAATAGTTTCAACTGACTTTAATGTAACTTCAGCAGAAGATTCGGTTAATGGCAAATCTTCATAACATGCAATGCTTTGCTGTAAAATAAAATCGTTATTCTTTTTTCTTCTTTCTTCTAATATGATGTTCTGTGATGCATTTAAATTTTCCATATTATCTCCTTAGCTATTATTTGTTAGTTGTGGGTATTACGCCAAGTATCTTTTATCGTAATACTAAATTGCTTAAATGTAAATTATTATCATCAAAGCTTTTTTCTTTGCCTTAACTGTTTTTATCGTATGCGTCTCATAGATGACACACTTTAAACTCACTTCAAATTATAACATAATACTTCTATCGGAGGTATTGCTAAATGAAAAGACAATTCAGAGACTGAGATAAACTCTATGCCCAGTATAAACAAACTAATCTTTCGGTTGCAGCTTTTGCCGAAAAAAGAAAGATACCGCTTTCGGTTGCGTACAAACAGTTTCACAAAAGGGCAATTAAAGCAGATAAAAAAACGGAATTTGTTTCATCAGTTCCGGTTCTGATACAACAATGATAACACTATTTCTTGAAATCTCCTAAAAGTGTCACGGACAAGTTTAAGAGATTTGTGGGGCGAGAGGGATAAGTTAACTTCCTTTTCAATATAAATTTTAAAAATCTATTTTTTGCTACGACAGTTTCCAACCCACTGCCTGTTTTCTTCCCTGAACAAAATTCCTGTAAATACCATCCACTTCCATCAGTTCATCATGCTTTCCTTTTTGGACAATCCTGCCTTTATCCACCACGATTATCTGGTCTGCATTTCTGACTGTTTTTAACCTATGAGCAATCATAATGATTGTTTTCTCTTTTGTAAGATTTTCTACTGCCTGAGTCAGTTCCTTTTCGTTTTCGGGGTCCACATTAGCAGTCGCTTCATCCAAAATAATAATTGGTGCATCCTTCAGAATTGCTCTCGCGATTGCAATCCTCTGTTTTTCTCCACCCGAAAGAGTTGCACCTCCTTCTCCTACTACGGTTTCATACCCATCAGGCAAGGACATAATAAATTCATGGCACGCCGCTTTTTTAGCTGCCTTGATTACATCCTCCATGGAAGCTTCATCTCTTCCAAATCGAATATTGTTTGCAATGGTATCCTCAAAAAGATACACTCTTTGAAATACAAAACTGAAGTTTTCCATAAGGGAATCAAAGCTGTACTCCTTCACATTTCTTCCACCCAGCAACACCTTTCCTTCCTGTACATCCCAGAATCTTGCAATCAGAGAAGTAATAGTTGTCTTACCTCCACCTGAAGGTCCTACTATAGCGGTAGTGGTATTTTCTTTAATATCAAGCGTTACATCATCTATGATTTTTCTGTTCTCGTATGCAAAACTTACATTTTCCAGTCTGATATCTCTGTTTTTCGGCGTTATCTGCTCTCCGTCAATATCCATCTGCTCTATATCAAGAATTTCATTTGCAAGATCTACGCCTTTTCCAATGATTTTAAGCAGAGCTGTATAAACCCCTGCAGAATCAAGCGCTTCAAAAAGAACAAATGAACACAACAACATTACAATTGTATATACCAGTTCCATACTTCCCATAAGATAAAACCATATTGACGCTCCCGCAATAACCACACCTGTAAGTTTGCTAACAAGCATTTGAACTCCCACAGCCGGAATCGCAGCAAGTTCTGCCGTGATATCCGCATTTCGTTTTCTTTCAATTGCATTTCTTACTCTGGAATTATTCTGACCTATAACATTGTAATTTCTAATCTCTGCAATTCCCTGAATGTATTCAAGAATTACCCCAACCATATCTCTGTCAGACTCTATTTTTTCATCCGCAACCTTTGCCACGCTTCTGTTTGTCCATTGATTTACAATGAAAAATACAACAATTCCAATCAGTGAAATAATTCCAATTCTCACATCAAACGCAAAGATAAATAATGCAATAATAACTGTAGTTATTCCCCCTTGCAATACCAACATAATTGCTCTGGTTGCTATATCTCCCACCTGTTCCATTGTATTGGTGGTAACCGAAGTTATATGGCCAAGGCTTGTATCATTAAAATATCCCATTGGTAAATATCTTAGATGCTCACCAATTTCAATTCTCTTTCCCGCGCAGGTATTGTAACCTGCCTGCGTTTGGATCATTTGAGAAAATCTGTTCACCACTGTTTTTCCAAATGTATTTAGAAGCATAAATGACACAACAGTTACAATAGACTCTGTGTTGATGTTATTTTCCAAAACAGCCTTTATTGCAAAATAAGCAGCCGGTATTTTCATTCCTGCAAAGATGGCATCAAGTACGCCTAAGAATACCGATATATAGAATTTTTTTCTGTTCTCCTCATTGCAAAAATCAAAGAACTTCTTAATCATCTCAAGCATTTTGTACCTCCCTTTTTGTTGCATTAACTATCTGTATCTCTGATTCATCATCTTTTGACATTATATGTGCTTCCCACATTTTTTTATAAAGTGCGTTTTTTTCCAATAACTCTTTATGTACACCAACTCCTTCAACCTTGCCGTTATTGATGACAAATATTTTATCTGCATCTATTATTGTTGAGAGTCGATGTGCTATAACAATAAGTGTCTTTCCATTTACCAGTTTTGCAACACTGGACTGAACCAAGGCTTCATTTTCGGGATCTGT
This sequence comes from Lachnospiraceae bacterium, assembly GCA_024698345.1. Lineage (GTDB taxonomy): Bacteria > Bacillota > Clostridia > Lachnospirales > Lachnospiraceae > SIG293. Next base: position 6,408 of record JAILRH010000073.1, read on the forward strand.
ATAGGCTGTTGCTTCATCCAGTATGACGATTGGCGAATCTTTCAGCATAGCCCTTGCAATACAGACTCTTTGACGTTCACCACCTGAGAGATGTCCTCCTGCACCTCCCACAATTGTGTCATAACCGTTTTCTAGTCCCATAATAAATTCATGGCATCCACATCTTTTCGCTGCATCGACAACTTCTTCATCTGTCGCCTCAGGATTTCCCAATCTGATATTTTCTTTCACCGACATATCAAACAGATAATTATCCTGAGCCACATAGGAAATCTGTTTCATATAATATTCAAGCGGAAGTTCTTTTATATTCACTCCCCCAAATGTAATTTCTCCCGAATCCACATCCCAAAGTGAATCTATAAGCCTAGCTATTGTACTCTTTCCTGAACCGGAAGGTCCTACAATTGCATTGACCTCGCCCTGCTTTATTTCCATATCAATTCCATGAAGAACTTCTTTTTCTTTGTATGTGAAATGAACATCCTTTAATTGAATATCAGAACCATTTGGCTCTTTCGACAACTCATCCGGCCTGATCATATCTTTTCTCTCCAGAATTTCTGTCACTTCACCAAAGATTGTTTTTACTTTTAAGATGTCATCCATATAAGAAAACGCAACCGTCAACGGAGTAATTAGTCCCGCTGAAAGAATAATGCAGGTAAAAAAGTTTTCCGCCGTCAGACTTCCGTTTTTCACAAGAATTAATCCAATTGGAAGCACCCCTAAAAAAGTTGCCGGCATAAACGAAAAAGTTCCTGCCTGCCACCATATACATTTACGCATCCAATTAATAAAACAGTCAGCTCCTTCTTTGGCTGCAACAACAAACTTTTCATAGGAACTGCCGGTCTTGCCAAACGCCTTGATTACTTCTATACCATTAATATATTCAACCGCTGTATCATTTAAGTGCTTTGTCTTCTCAACTGTTTTTTCAAATTCACCACGACTTTTAAACATCATTACCGTAGCGCATAACACACCAATTAATGCTCCAATCAGATTTGCAAGTCCCAAGCGCCAATCAATAAACATAATGTAAATAAACATAATTACCGGCAAAAGCAAATTTGCTGTAAATTCAGGTATAATGTGTGCTAAAGTCGTTTCCATCGAATCTACTCTTTCTACTATGATATTTTTATAACTGCCACTATGATCATCCAATACTATCCCCAATGGAATCTTTGATAATTTTTCACATAATCGCTTTCTTATTTCTCCCAAAACCGTAAACGTTCCGTAATGCGAAAGCGATGTCGATAATGAATGAAGTATATATCTGACAATCCACGCAACTCCCATTATAATTACCTGATGAAGATAATAATTCCATTCTCTGTTACCCATAAGAAGTTGCGAAACAATATCCGCAATCACTGCATATGGAATGAAGGAAGCTGCCACTCCAAAAACAGCAAGCACTATACTCCCTATAAAAAATTTTCTCTTAAATCCTGCGAACTCAAGAATCCACGAAATAATGCTCTTTTTTTTCATTTAATCCTCCTTTTGCAGTTAGTTGTGTCTAACCGTTTTTCAAAAAAATAAACGCTAACAATTTTATCTGACAATTAAAAGCATTCCATCAGTTAGTTTAGCCTAACTGTGTGTTTTTGTCAACTTCCTCGCTTTATTAGTTAAATATCTTTATTGCGTTTTCTTGATTATAACTGTATCCATTTATCATCTGTGCAGATTTGTCTCTGCTCTCTGTTCATGATTCTGTACGCTTTCCCATAAAGTATCTCTGTTCCATTGTCCGATGGATTTTTTATGATATATGTGTAGTGTATGAGACGCTTACAGTTTTTTGCAAAATTAAAAAGGAGCGTTGCAATAACGTCAGTTAGTGCAACGCTCCTAGCATTTGTTAATCAGTTTGAACTCCCCACACCCAACAATGTTGGAGGGTGTGTTCTTGCTAATATTGCTATATTATTTTTGCGAACTGCTCCTGTTTAGGGAATACTCCATACAATCCTCCCGTGTGAATAAACAATATGCGTTTGTTTTTATCAAAATTTCCTTTTTTTATTTCATTGAACAATCCATAAAATGCTTTTCCTGTGTATACAGGATCTAGTATTATTCCTTCTTTTTTAGCAACATCAACTATAAATTTCAATTCCTCGTCTCTTGAAATAGCATATCCAATTCCTTTATAACCGTCTATAATATGCATATCTTCTCGTCTTATCTCAAGATCCAAATCATATGCTGAAACTGTGTCTTTTGCTATTGTTGTACATACATTTAGGAAGTATTCTTCGTCATCACAAACATTAAAAGCATATACCTCTTTTTGCGGTGCTAACAGTTTTGTTCCAAGAAACAATCCGCTATACGTTCCACCTGAACCAACTGCACATACAATTGTGTCGAATTCAACTCCTAGTTCTTTTTCTTGCTCCAAAGTTTCTCTTACTGCTTCAATATATCCTAAATTTCCAACTCCATCAGAAGCTCCTTCAGGTATGACGTACGCTTTTATTCCCTTAGACTCATATTCATTCGCAATTTCTTTCATTATTTCATTGCGTCTGCTAGAGTAATCTTTTCTACTTATGAAGGTAATATTGGCTCCAAGAATTTTATCAAGCAAATAGTTTCCTTCGATTGGCGGTTCTTCATCAATTCTAAGCACAAGATGAGATTTAATCCCCACTCTCGCAGCAACTGCTGCAGTTGCCCTACAATGATTTGACTGTATTCCTCCACAAGTGATAACAACGCCAGCTTCTTCCGACAACGCTTTTGCAATTGTATACTCTAGTTTCCTTATTTTATTTCCTGATGTTTCTATACCAGTATAATCATCTCTTTTTATCCACAGATCGACTCCCCATTCTTTTGACAGAACATCTAGTCTTTGAATTGGAGTTGGCAAATTTGCCAGATTTAATTTATTTACACTTTCAAAAACAAAATTAGACATCTTCGTTCCCTCCATATACTAAACAACTTTTTCATTTATAATTTTTCGAGTTTATTTACTCTTCATCAAGTTACAAAGTCATATTAGCACACTCAGTCACACAGGGCTATTTCAGAAAACAAATCATCCGCAATAGTTATTCTTTATCGCAGAGGCTTTATCTACGGACTAATTATTGTCATAAATATCCTCTGTGAATGTCAGACTTCCTCTATAACCTGCATATGTACGATTGAAAATTAATCTCTCATTTGTAGGGAAGGCGCCAAGAATAAATTGAATATCTTTTTCTAATGATATCTCACGTTCATTGCTACTTCCCACAAGCAAGGTTATTTCTTCTTCTTCCTCTCGTATTGCTTTATTAATCTCATACTGATCCGTCAAAAACAATACTTTTGGCGGATGTGCATATTCAAGATTTTGTATTTCATTAATTATTCGTTCTTTGTCCTCAGGCCTAAAGATAGGTTCTGAAACAATAACCAGAACAGGCGTAAAGCTATAGTCATTTGCAAGATATTTCGTATATCCTACTGCGTTATTGGCATCCGCTACAACCGCAAAACGTTTCCAGCTTACAACACCGATTGCCTGTCCTAAATAGCTGTAAACATAATCTTCTTCCTCCGCTATTACAGATTCCACAAGTGAGCTTTCAAGACCGAGAGTTTTTCCAACCTCTCGCACAAACTTAGATGTATCTGTTGCTCCAACAAACAGCCCCGGTATACGCAGACTTGGAACTCCAAACTTATCTTCAAACTTTTTAGCCGGTCCCTTAAAAAGCCAAGGATTTACAATAATATTTAGAGCAGCGGCTGAACTTTTTCTAATATCATCAATATTCTGATGTTTTGTAAAAAATGTATTTACCTTAAGTCCCAGTTTTGAAAGAATTCTATCAATTTCTTCCAGTGAACCGCTCCAAAACGGATCGTGATACGGAATTATTCCAAAAATATTTACAAGCTTATCATCCTTTGGTACGTTCTCCTCAATCACCTGATCTATCATTGTATTCCATACAATCTCATAACCAAGGTTACTGTCACCTGCAAAACCAGGTGTATCAATTGCATATACCGGGTGTCCCTTTGAAGAATATTCATTTGCAACGCTTAATACATCATCTCCAATGATTCCGGCAGTACAACCTGTAAGTACAAAATATGCATCTGCATCTATAATATCAATTGCGCCCTCAATAGTCGTCCTAAGCTTATTGGTTCCACCAAATACAACTTCTTTTTCCAACATATTACTTGAAGGAATAGAAACACTACTAACAAAACATGAACTTTTATGACCTGACTGTCCCTGATCCGCAGCCGTAGTTTGCATACAGCATCCCGGACCTGCGTGATAAATTGGACATACTTTATCAATAGCCCCAAGTACTGAATTAATTCCTGCAAGAACACAACCGCCTTTTGGATTTTCCATTACTGCTGACATATTAATTTCCTCCTTCTGTAATATATTTAAATGCGTCTTCATCATACCATGATGACTTATATGGAAGCTTCACATGCTTAGCTATTTTTTTGTTAAATCCCGGATTTTCAAGTTGGTCTGCAATCTTGTTACCAAGATACAGCAATCCATCATATCCCATCGTTGGGCGCTTTCCATCTAATACATGTGTAGTTGGAATTCCAAGTTTTGCTGCCCATTCCGGTACACCAATAAATGCATCCGGGCGAAGTTTATTAATTAAGTTTACCTGTTCAAATGGTTGCATGTTTGCAATATCAACCACATAATCTTTATGTATATTATTCAGATATTCTATATCGACCTGTGCATCCGCATCATAAGTTGGTGTCTCAATTCCGACAAGTTTCATACCAAAATCGTCTATAAGTGCTGCCGCTGCAAATGAGCGTCCTGTTCCACCACAAATAAATACTCTCTTTCCCTGCAAACGTTCCTTAATTTTTGCGACAAGTGGCTCGATTCTCTCATGCTCTCTGGCAATGATTTCTTCGACCTCTTTTTCCTTTCCGAGAACCTTTGCAATTCCACGATACCATTTATCCGTATTACGAATACCTATTGGCATAACCGTATGGGAATAAGGAATCTCATACTCTTCCCACAAAGTCTTCATAAATTCATCTGCAAATACTTTACAAATGGATGTAGACGCAATTGCTGCTGGTATTTTCTTTATTTTCTCGAGCGAACTGTAAAATGGGATGTAATTTACCTCTGCCCCAAGCAATCCCAGCATACGCTCCATCTCTCTTTGATCCGCATAACTTACTGTAGTTGGTGCAAATAGATTCACCAAATTATCTTGTTTAGATATTTTTTGTTTTTTTAAGATATATTTGTTAATTGAAATAAATGCAGCATCAAAACCTGACGCGCAAATCTTCGACTTAAAACCTTCACAGTGGATAGGTACCATTACAGTGTCCGGGAATTCTGTCTGCAAATCTGCCGCAATCGCATCAATATCATCGCCAATAATTCCTGATGCACAAGATGCATAAATAAAAGCTAATTTGGGATTGTAACGTTCAACAGCTTTTGTGACTGCCTCTCTAAGTTTTGGCTCTCCTCCAAATACGACATTCTTTTGGTCTATATTGCTAACAATCAGCCTTGGATTCTTTATTATGCTGTTTCCTCTGTGTATCTGCCCAACTCTATACATATCAACAGCCATAATTGCACAACCCACACAACCTTGAGGAGAATGGGAAATAAACACAGAATCTTCTAACGACATAAGTGCTGCCATACTGTTAATTTGCTGACACTGAAGCCCCTGAGCAAAACTACGGTCCGCTCTTTTTAAACATCCTTTTTTAAAATTTTCTTCTACCTCAACACCTGTTGTTCCCAGATCATTATATCTATTCGGTTTACTCTCTCTAACACCTGAATATTGTACATTTGCCATAATAATCCTTCCTTTCTGTTTATTCGTTGTAAGTTCTTTTACCTACCATATTAGTAGGTAGAAAGAGTTTTATAAAACCTATTACCTGTTTGGCAATAGGTTTATTTACATATATATTATTTCATCAAATCCGCAATCGTCTTACTGTCCAAGTAGTTATTTATAACATCATATAACCCTTCCCACAGCTCAATAGTCTGACAGAAATCTTTGCGCGCACACTTTTCTGCACCCTCTGCCAAACATGCTACCGGAGCCAAATCTCGTTCCGTAATTCTCAGAATTTCACCAATTGTATACTCCTCGGGAAGACGAACCAGTCGATATCCTCCACCTTTTCCCTGTATTCCCTCAACAATATTATTTTTGGTAAGTGCCGGTAATATCTGTTCTAAATATTTCAAGGACAAACCTTGCCTATTCGCTACATCTTTCATTGGGACATAGCCATCCTGTTGGTGCTCTGCAATATCCAGCAAAACTCTTATTGCGTATCTTCCTCTGGTTGAAATCATTTTATCTCCACAATTAAATGCTATTTCGTATTATCTCAATTCATCGTCAATAATATAATTATTTTCCTACTATGTCAATAGGTATTTCTACTGTAATACTCATCGTAACCTCCCATCTGAATCGATGCTTTTTTGCACCAACCATAATCCCTGTTTATTCCCATTCAATTTCCATTTCACCTGTTCCGTTTTTAAAACCAAGCTCAAGATATTCATAATCAGCAACGTATTGAGCTTTGTAATGGAATGCATCGCCCCCTCCGTATGAAGAAGTAAATGTAAGTCCCCATGGCTTCTCATCCAGACCTTTAATCTCTATTTGATCCTCAAACTTATCTACTGTTGCTTTATCTGTAGGTTCAAACTTAAAGTACAGTTTTTCTTCCTCCTTCAGAACAACGCCTTCTTTCGGAATATTTTTCCAGTTTTTATTGTCTGTACTGTATTTTGACATTATAAGAGGTGTCTTGTCAAAATATCCTCCGTTTTTATAAAAGACAGTGTCGCAGTTATCCTTGTCACTCTTTATTGAGAATTCAAATCCTTCTCTTCCGTTTTTGGAATTACCCTCAAGTGACACTTTATAAGTTCCGCCATTTTTTGTTGGAATAAGAGTCAGTTCATCACTCTCTTGAGAATAAATCTTCTCGCCGTTTTTCACTTTATATGACTTAAATTTGTATGTATATTTCTTTTTATATTCTACCTTTGTATCACAATAATAGTCTGAATATCCAATTTCTTCATCTGATTCTTCATCTGAGATTTCATCAATTTTTTTGAACTCTTTCTCACCTTCAGCTTTTCTATATACAATATAACCGTCAGGGTATGTTCCATCGCCAAAATTAATTACCATTATATTTTGTTTACCATCGTGGAACGACAAATCTCCTCCTCCACCTTCCTCATAACCCTCGGCTCCAATTTCTGGTTTTGTCAATCCACAGCATCTCTCAAAACCACCGATTGAATCGTAACAATTAGAATACATAAGCACTTTCTCATTTCCGGCTTCATTACTTACCGCCTCAACATAATAATAGTAATTATTACCGGGCTTAACATCCTTATCCACATACTTGTTTTCTTCAATATCTCCAAGTTTTTCATAGAGTTTCTTGTCGATTTCTTCATAATTTCCCAATTCGTCTTTCTTCACTTTTGACATATCAACTCTGTAAAGTCTGTAGTATGAAGTTCCATCAACTTTATCCCAACTAATTGAAATGTCATCCAATGAACTATCGAGTGTAATACACATTCCTTCTATATATGCACCGGATTCCGTTTCTGCTTCAAAAGCAAAATCAGATTCTTTTTCTGTTCTTGTTTCTGTTTCTGTTTCCTGCTCTGTTGTTATTGTTTCATTTTTTGCTGATGTATTATTAACTTTGCTTTTTGTTCCGCATCCAGTAAGTGCACTCACACTCATACATCCAATTAAAAGATATCCTGCAATCTTCTTTCCATTTACATTTTTTTTCATAATTCAATTCCTCCACGTAAATTATCGTTTGTTGTAAATTATCGTTTGTTATTATTAATTTTCAGTTCAAATTAATTCAAGAAACAACATCATTTATTTGTTCTATATATAATAAACGTAATGAATTGAATTTTTATTTCAGTTTTTTTTGTAGTTTTTTGGTAGTTAGTTGCATTTTCAGAGAAACTGTGAGATTTTTTATATTCCATTACTGTACTCCTTTTACATAACGCCATTTTTACCAAGCCATTTTTCTATGCTTGCTTTTGCATTAGCTGCCTGACTTCCTGTGATAGGAAGACCTGACTTTACTTCTGCTCCCGGTGCATATTTTTTAATATCTCTCTCACTGCTTCCCATTCCACTGCCTTCATTTGTACAAAGTGGGAGAATTGTTTTCCCGCCAAAATCATATCTCTCAAGAAATGTCACAACTGCCATTGGCATTGTTCCCCAGTAGTTAGGATATGCCAGAATAATTGTGTCGTATTCATCAATACTCTCTAAGTAATTACTAAGCTCCGGTCTGGCATTTTCTCTAAGGTCTTTCTTAGCCTCGTCGATGCATGTCATATACACAGGTGAATATGGATTCTTCATCTCAATTTTGAAAATATCTGCCTCTATCATATCTTTCATATCATTACATACAATTTCTGTGTTTCCTACTT
>JAILRH010000071.1 GCA_024698345.1 Lachnospiraceae bacterium
TACATTTTTGTGGCAGTTTTAAGTTGGATTTTTATTAAAGAAAAGATTACTTTACAGAAGGCAATTGGCATTGCTGTGATAATCGCTGGAATTGTGATTTACTCGGTAAAATGGTAAAATATAAGGGAATGTGGGTTATTGCACCCTGACGAAAAGAGGCATCATGATAGTATTCAATCAAGCCCCATTTACGGGCAAAGAATTTGGCTACATACAGAAGGCTATCGACAACAAAAAAATATGTGGTGACGGTGAATTCACCCAAAAATGTAGTGAGTGGTTAGAAGAAAAAACAGGAGCTTCTAAGGTGTTACTCACTACTTCTTGTACACACGCATTGGAAATGGCAGCGTTGCTATGTGATATAAAAGAGGGCGACGAAGTAATTATGCCTTCTTACACATTCGTATCCACTGCAGATGCGTTTGTTTTACGTGGAGCAAAGATAGTGTTTGTGGACATTCGTCCAGATACGATGAATATAGATGAGACAAAGATAGAGGATGCTATTACAGATAAGACAAAGGTAATAGTGCCAGTTCACTATGCAGGTGTAGCTTGTGAGATGGACACCATTATGGATATAGCAAAACGCCATAATCTGATGGTAGTGGAAGATGCGGCTCAGGGACTAATGAGTACATATAAGGGCAAAGCCCTAGGCACGATAGGAGATTTCGGTTGCATTAGTTTCCACGAAACAAAAAACTACAGTATGGGTGAAGGTGGAGCATTATACATTAACGATTCAAAGTATATAGAAGATGCAGAAATCATCCGTGAAAAGGGAACTAATAGAAGCAAGTTCTTTAGAGGGCAGATCGACAAATACACATGGGTAAATGCCGGTTCATCATATCTTCCAAGTGATATGAATGCAGCTTATTTATGGGCACAGTTAGAGATAGCAGATGAAATCAATGACCATAGAATGGAACTATGGAACACCTACTACGAAGGATTGAAATCTCTAGAAGATAAAGGACTGATTGAACTTCCAAAAGTTCCTGAGGGATGCGTACATAATGCCCATATGTTTTATGTTAAGGCAAAGGATTTGGAAGAGAGAACACAGTTAATCAACTATTTGAAAGATAATCAAATCACATCAGTATTTCACTATATTCCGCTTCATAGTTCTGAGGCAGGACTAAAGTTTGGGAGATTTGATGGTGAAGATATCCATACTACTAAAGAAAGTGAAAGGTTAACTAGACTACCTATGAATTACGCTATGACAGTAGAGGAAGCTCAAGAGGTAGTCGACAGAATTATAGATTTTTACAAAGGCAAATAAATGAAAAAGATTGCGATAATAGGTGCAAGTGAATTACAGAATCCGCTTATTTTAAAAGCAAAAGAAATGGGCTATGAAACCCATGTTTTCGCTTGGGAGTGCGGAGACATAGGAGAAAAAACCGCAGATTATTTTTATCCTATTAGTATTACTGAAAAAGAAAAAATTCTAGAAAAATGTAAAAAAATAAATGTGGATGCAGTTTGTACTATAGCTTCCGATTTGGGAAATGTTGTAGCTGGTTTTGTGGCACGCCAAATGGGATTACCTGCAAATAGTGAGTATTGCATTAAAGTCTCCTCTAACAAATATGAGATGAGAAAAGCATTTGTAGAGCACAATATTGCCGTCCCTCGTTTTGTCGAAATAACAAATAACGATTCTTTAGATTTATTAGGTGAAATTCAATATCCAGTTATTGTAAAACCAACAGATAGGTCGGGCAGTAGAGGAATAACAAAATTAGATAGTCCAAAGGGGTTAGATGATGCCGTAAAAAAAGCCATAGAGTTATCTTTTGAAAAAAAAGCAATAGTGGAAGAATATATAGATGGTAACGAATATAGTATGGAGTGCATATCCTTTGAAGGAGAACACAAGATGCTTGCCGTTACAAAAAAATATACAACAGGTGCTCCACATTTTATAGAAACGGGACATATGGAACCATCAGATTTAAATGAGCAAACAATAGAAAAGGCTAAGGAAGAAATATCCAAAGCACTTGATGCTCTTGATATACAAATGGGAGTCTCACATTCAGAATTCAAAGTGGATAATGAAGGAAATATTAAAATCATAGAAATTGGCTCTAGAATGGGTGGAGATTGCATAGGATCAGATTTAGTAAGGCTATCTACAGGATATGATTGTACAAAGATGGCAATACAAACTGCATTAGGGGAGAAACCTCATTTTGAAAAAGTAAAAGAACCAAGCAATGCAGCTGTAAAATACATTTTTTCTAAAGGTGACTATGATAATTATCTTGAATTAAAAAAAAGTAACCCAGAAATTGTAAAATACTCTAGCGAAATATTAGTAGATGAAAGTGATATAGTTGATAGTTCAAGTAGATTTGGATTCTATATTATTGAAAGTAAGGACAGAGACCTAGTAAAAGGAGTAATGGAACAAAATGGATAAAAAAAAGATAGTAATTTTTGGAGCAACAGGTTCAACAGGTATTTATTTAACAGATTACTTGTGCGAAAAGTTAAACAAAAGTGAGTTTGAGGTTATAGCAGTAGGTAGAAGAAAAACAGATTATTTTAACAGATTTGGGATTAAATACTATTCAGTTGACATTACTGACAAACAATCCTTTGAAAAACTCCCAAAGGATAATATTCATTCGATAATTATTTTGGCAGGTATCCTTCCGGCAAGAATGAGTGAGTATAAACCTGAACAGTATGTTGATATCAATATCAACGGAACACTAAATATAATGGAGTACTATAAAGATGTAACGGTTGACCGAGTAATGTACATGATTTCGGTTTCGGATTTGCATGGTTATATGCCAGATAATTTGGAATTTATGCCTAAAATGCCAATCAAGTTTCAATATGGTACAGATCATACAATCTATGCCATTTCAAAAACTGCGGCGACAGAAATTATAAAAGAGTATGCTTTTGAGTTTGGATTCAAATATTTCATTTTTAGATTGCCAAACATTTATCTTTTTTCACCAGAGACAGAGTATTATGTAGATTACGAGCCACAAAAAATTTCTTACAAGTATTTGATAGAGAGAGCCATCAATGGTGAAGACATAGAACTCTGGGGAGATCCCAACGCAAAGAGAGAGATTGTCTATGTCAAAGACTTCTGTTTAGAGATTTATAAGGCAATTCTAACAAATGCGGATAGCACATATTATAATATTGGTGCGGACTGTATGGTAACAATGAGAGAACAGATTGAAGGCATTATAGATGTATTTTGTGATGAACATAATAAAAGTAAAATTATTGAGTGCCCAGATAAAAGAACTTGCGTGCAGACACATATGAACATAGAGAATGCACGAGAGGAATTAAACTATGAACCTCAATATAATTATAAAGAATACTTAGAAGATTATAAAAAAGAAATGAATTCAGATA
>JAILRH010000131.1 GCA_024698345.1 Lachnospiraceae bacterium
ATCTAAAGTATCATGGCATTTTAGTTTAGTTTTTAATTATTCCTCAAGGTTTTTTCGATTAGATTTATAACAAGTGAATTAACACTTATATTATGTGCTTTGCAATATAGATCTAACTCTTGCTTAAGACCTGGTTCGATGCGAATATTAAGGCGATTGAATCTTGAATTGTATTTATAATTAGCTTTTTTTTGAGCTTCTGTATAAATTTTTCCCATATTACACCTCCGCAAACCTGTTCCAGTCGTATGCTATCTCTCCAATGGAATCAACAATATCAATCCTAACTGCAGCAGTATTCGGAAAATCAGTATCCAATTCTATTATATCGAAGAGAATCTTGAAAGTTCTGGTCATCTTTCCAAGAATCTCCCATTCTTGCATAATCACGTCCATAATATCAATAAGCGCAATTCCTTTCTCTGTTCTTACCGCTTCTACGATTTCTAATAATCTATTCTTTACGGCTCTCCTAAGGTCAGCAGGATAAGATTCGACTGATGAACCTACCCCGTAAAGTTCCCCAGCAAGACATTCAAGCTCCGTCTCCATGTGATATGTGTCTGTATCCATGTTGATTACCACGTCAGACATATACTTCCTCGCAACAAGAGCTAAAGGCTTAGCATAAGTGTAATACTCATTGTACATGTTAAGATACGTTGAATTCGTGAAGTATATTTTTAATTTTTCCCTTGGACTATCACCGGCAAAGAGAGAGTAAGTGAAAGGTCCAAGCTTGTCATTGTCCGGAATCTCCCCAAGTGCCCTGAATACGTTCCTGCCGTTGAATTCAACATCCTTCACGGTGAAATAATCCTCAATGTAATTTGTTACTGCTTTAATTGATTTTTCTTTCTTTTGCATAGCAATTCCTCCTATAAAAATATTCATATTACAATATTAGCAAAGTGATATTACCCAAAGTGTAACTTTTGTGAATCGTGTTCAAAAAAATTTTCATTTGCTAATTTCGATAAGCATAACACTACCTAAAAACAACATTAGGACGGGTTATTCGAAAAAATTCAAAAAATATATTTTTTGTTGAAATGAATATATAACATAAAAATAACCACAACTATTGTAATTACAAAAATAATTAAAAAAATTTTATAAAAATTAGCAAAGTGGCAGCAGAACCCCCTATACCATTCGGTGTTTGTATCGACATGCGAACTTCTACGGAAAAGCTGCTCTTCTTCTTTTTCCTGCTACTGGTTTCCTTTCGCTGCCGAAATGATTCCTTTATAATTTACTTTCGCTGCTACGTTTGGTTTGTTTTGTTTTGTTTGTTTTGTTTCGTTTTGCCTGTTTGGTTTCGTATGTTTCAGTTTGCGCGGGGAGGGAACTTGAGCTTGTGAGGTGTAGATTTTAAAAGAGAAAATGTATATATAAAGACAAAGAAGATAAAAGAAACCAAAGAAATTAAAACCAAATTAAAACCAAAATGAAACCAAAATAAAACCAAACAAGACATATTATGGAATGTAGATTTCAAATACAAGGGTAAATTTCAAAGAACGATAGGAAATCAGTAGGAGAAAATAAGAGGCTCTGGCCGTTAGTTGTTCGGTTGTTGATACAAACACCGAACATATAAAGGGTTTTTGGGCAGAAAAAAAGAACAGTCAAACTGTTCTTTTTAAAAAATTAGCATTCTATTTCTATTGTATGGATTTTGGATCCAAACTTTTCAAGGCGCTTATTCATTGCTGCTCTCTGTTTTTCTTTTATGTCACATACCTTTTCATGATTTTCAGAAAGCCACATATTTATATATTCGCAAATTTGTTTTGCTACTTCTTTATCAAGGCCTGCGCCGGTTAATTTTCCAACATTGTAAAGCTGTTCCCCTATACTATCTGCTAACTCACATCCAATATTCCAGTTTGGGATGCAAATATATCCTCCGTTAATATGATATCCAAATACAACAAGATAACTATAATTTCCAATATCTATGCTCTGCTCAAAATATATACCACTCTCTTTGCTGTAATCACTTTTTACTTCCATGTGCTTTCCTCCTTTATATTCGATTCCTTCTATAATTTTATTATACTTTATTAGTTTTTTTATTCAACGATTATTGTGATTAATAAAAAAACTGTGTTATAATCATTTTATATTTATTACTAAACGGAATAAAGAGTGTCATTTTGGGTAAAACGCCTTTAAAATGGCACTTTTTTGTTTTAAGGCGACTAATTTTGTATATTTTTTATTAATAACTTGCATGTAATGCAAGTTGATTGGAGGTTTTTATGTATCATTTCTTCTTTTCCCTTTTCTTTGTATATTCTTCGTTTTCAAATCTTGTTAATGATGATTTTTTCTTAAAAGTTGAAGAATACAAAAGAATGAATCCTGACTTTGTTCCGGCAAAAGTTGTAAACGTGGTTGACGGTGATACGATTGATGTGTTAATCGATGATGAAAAGGTAAGGGTAAGGTTTATCGGTGTTGATACTCCAGAAAGTGTAAATCCTGATGAATCAAAAAACTGTAAGGAGGGTAAGGCTGCATCAGACTACACTTCTTCTTTCTTTGAAAATAACCCTTATGTATTCCTTGAGTATGACAGGGACGTGCTTGATCCATACGACAGGACCCTTGCTTATGTTTGGACTTCAAAGGCTGTTGACACGTCAGATTACAACGACTTTCTCAAATATAATTACAATGCCCTTTTGCTAGAAAACACATATTGTGATACTATGTGTATTGAACCGAATGACAAATATGCAAAATGGTTTGAAAGCATCAAATAATTTTTTCGAACTATTGTTCGATTTTTTATTGACTTATTTGTGTGACTGTGCTACTATATATGTAGTAATTCATTTTTCATTTTGAGTGTGGAGGATTACTGATGATAAAATTTGAAAAGTATTTTAGAATGTATGTTGATTTTTTAAGAACAAAGGAAGGATTACTTACCTCTGTTATAGTGTTTATCATAATACATTTCTTTAAAAAGGAACTAATGTCAGCAAGCAGCTTGTTTTCACTTGTTTTCTTTTTACTCAACATTAGTGTTATATTCTCCATGCTCTACTCCTTTTATTATTTAATAATGAGGAGGTTAGGAAGATAAAAGGCAGGTGAGTTTATTGAGTAAAGCTTCAGATATTTTTGATAATGTTGTTTTCCCTGAGTTTTTGGATACTTTACGAACCAATCACTCAAAGGTTAACTACCAAAGACTTAAAGATGATATTGAAGATACACTCAAAAAGCCATTTCTTCTTCTCACAAGAGAAGATGGTGAGGCTTATGCAGAAATCCTTAAAACCAAACTTGCTCCTACTACTGTAGCTACAAGACTTGGCTGGATTAGAAGTATAGCCGGTTTTGCTGAAGACAATGCTGACAGATTGATGGTTGGCACAGCCTTCTACAACTACTCTTCTCCTTTTAAATACATAAGACAATGTGTTTCTGTATCTGATATGATTGATAATGAAAAGTTACCTGTTCCAGAACAGATTAACTATTTTCTTGAAAACACAAGTGATGAAATCAGATTCATCACCCAGCTTATCTTAAAGCTTGGTATAAAATCAGAACAGATACGAAACTTAAACATAAAACATATAGTTACCGATGGTAAATATCGTTATCTTTCTGTTACGGACAAGGGCTTTGAAAGATACATTCTTATCCCAGAAGATCTCGAAGCTGCCATCGATGAGTATCTTGAAACTCACAAATTGGTAGACGGTTATTTCCTTATTAATTCCAAAGGAAAGCCGCTTTCGCAAAGAGTTCTTGAAAAAAGATACAAGAAAGAAGCCGACCGACTGGGATTTTCTTTCACAATGGTTGATTTAAGAAATGCCGCAGCATCATATATGCTTGCAGGCGGTGCTTCCAGGGAAGATGTCAGTGGAGTTCTTGGTATTACAACAAACTGGATCAGCAGATTTAACTACTGTGTTGATAACATTACAACATATTCTGCTAACAATTATTCAAGACTCTCAATAAAATAGTTTCATAGCTGCCACATTTGATTTTTCTCCTTCTTTTGGTGGCAGTTGACATACCACAAAATAAATACACAAACATTAGGGACCTTCGGGGTTCCTTTTGTTTTGTTAAAAATAAAAATCAGAGTTGAATCGTCACGGACTGATATAATCTCTTTTATTTATAAAAGAGTTATTTGTATTTGTATAGACATTTTTGTCTATATGCAAAAAGCTTTATTAAGCAGGGCTTTTTCCAGAGTATCATAATTGTAAGTTCGATCTGTTGACAATTCAATTCTTGTTGTATTTTCATACACTTTCCTAATCTGAAGCTGATCATTAACGTAATCGTTAATGATTGTTTTTTTGATGTATGTATAGTAGTTTTTTATTTTATCAGTATATATAGAAATTCTTGCTATCAGGTTATCTATGTATTTTTCATCAGCATTTCGATATGCGAGCATTTTTGCAACTGACTTAAGAAGCTTGTCCGGAATAGCATGCTTCTTATTTTTAAGAATTAAGAGAATCTCTTTTTGTTTTTTTGTGAGTTCTGCTCTTTTCTTTGCTTTTATTGTTTCAATTTTTTGATTTTTCTTCTTTTCTTTCTTTTTAATGCCTGAAATTTCAAGCAATTTGGAAATATTAATTTGTATATAAACTACATTGTTTACTGCTCTAGTTCCTACTTTTATGTTCTTAATAACTTTCTTGATTATTCCTAAGTCGCAGAGAAGATCAACAGCTCTGGTAATAGTTTTTTTTGAGCGACCAAAGGCATTAGCATAGTCAGAATAATTTAACTGGTATGCTTCTCCTTTGAATTTCTTTTTAATCTCATTATCCTGTGAGAATGTTGGTGAGTACCAATAGACTATAGCTCCAAGCATAAGGACTGCAAGAGTATCTGTTTTATTTTCCTTAACAATATGTCTGAACCATTCAGGGTGAATAGAATATCCGCTGATTTGGTTAAATGCCAGTGCATCAACAGTGGTATTGCCACTTCTTTTAATTTTTTCCATGTGTACTATCTCCTTTTTTGTGCAAATTTATTAAATTAATTTGTAAAAAAGGGTTTACTAATTAGACCACACCATGTTATTATACATATTGAACAATTTATTTATGGTGTGGGTGCAAACCCCAATATGAAAGAACTGAAAGTTGCAGCTTTCGGTTCTTTTTTTTGTATTTATATAAATGCCTGGTGGCAATTTATATCGGAAATAAAAAAGGATCAGCCATATAGTTTGTAGCTGTCTTTTTTGGATAAAATCCGAAAAAAGGGTTTACAAACTTAAGCTAATCCCTTATACTTTTTTTAGAACTTGATTTTTATATAGGGAATTAACCTATTATTTAATAGAAAGCCGAGATACGCCAATATCTTGGCTTTTTATTTAGTTGTAAGTATTCAGGAGCGCCAACTCCTGTTATTTTTTAATCGCACAAAATAAAAAAAGGTGCACTTAAATAAAGGTTCCATCGTATAAAACCTTCAAACTACGCGCATCTTCTCTGTCTTTTGTTAGAAATAAAAAAATATATAACACCGAGGAGATACTACAATCCTCGATAAAATCATTATAACATTATGTCACCTGAATGCAATCATTATTTTTTTACCTTCTTGATTTACCTAAAATGAAATTTTAAATTCCACTCTCGCATCTTACGGTGGAATTTAGTTTTACATAAGTGGAATTTACTCTTTCACATCATCAAACGTTATTTATTTGCATCTTTCTCTTTCTTCTTGTATTCTCGTTCTGTTACCTCTGATGACGGTGAAAGGAGTTTTATATGTCCAACCTTATTCCAGGAAATCAGAAACATTTAACTTTAGAGGAGCGTAAATTTATTGAAGACTCTTTAAATGAAAATCTTTCGTTCAAAGAGATTGCTAAATACCTTTGCAAGGATCCCACTACCATCTCTAAAGAAATACGTCTTCATCGGGTGGATGATATTAATCCCAAGCGTATATTTAATAATCCTCATAACTTTTGTACCAAAAGATTTCGTTGTAAAAGAACAAATGTCTGTGAAAAGATTATACTCTGCACTGTTAACTGTGCTTCCTGCTTGAAGTGCAATCAGGTGTGTAAATATTTTGAAAAGGAGTTCTGTTCTCGTTTAGATAGAGCTCCTTATGTGTGTAATGGATGTGACAAGCCATTGCATCGTTGCACTATTCCTCATAAATATCGCTATGACGCCATTTTTGCACAGCGTAAGTATGAAGAGCTCCGTACTTCTTCCAGAAGTGGTGTGAACATCACCAAGCATGAAGCACTTCAGATTAATTCTGTAGTCGCCCCTTTAATAGAACAAGGACAGTCTCCATATGTGATTATTACCAATCATCCTGAACTTGGTATCAGTGTTAAAACGCTTTACAACTACATTGATCAGGGAGTTCTGCTTTCGCGAAATATCGATTTGAAGCGTAAAGTAAAATTTAAGTTACGTAAAGACGCTTCCAAACCTACAATCAAAAACAGAGAAGTATTTATAGGCAGAACATACGCAGATTTTAAGAATCTAAATCCAGATTATTTTTGCGAAATGGATACTGTTCTTTCTGCCAAAGGTTCCAATAAATGCATTCTAACTTTTTATATTCCTGAAACTGAACTGTTTATTGCCAGATTGCTAAATCGCTGTACTGAAGGTGCTGTCAAAGCTGCCATCAATGAAATCGAAAAAGCTCTTGGCACCTATAATTTTCTTACAGTTTTTAACACCTGCCTAACCGACCGCGGCAGTGAATTTGGAGACCCTATTTCTTTGGAAACAGGTATTCATGGAATTGAGCGAATGAGCATTTATTATTGTGATCCTATGCGCAGCAATCAGAAAGGTGGCATCGAAGAGGTACATACACTTTTAAGAATGATTATTCCAAAAGGAACGATTTTCACTTATTTAACTCAATGGGATATCAAAAAGTGTGTTAATCATATCAATTGTTACGCAAGAGAAGAACTTGGCGGAAAAACACCATACCAACTGTCACTCGAAAAATTTGGCCCGGATATTCTCCGGGCCCTGCAGCTTAAATACATCCCACCTGATGATGTAATTCTAACACCAAAGCTGCTTAAATAACATTTTTACAAATCCGTCATCAGTGGCACAAAAATATGAAATGTTAAACACAGGCCTGTGGAATTTAATTTTTCACACACGAATTCCAAAGGTCTGTTTGCTATGCTCTGATTTTTAGATTTAAAGAAAAATGTATATAAATTTTAACACTTATTCTCCTATATGCAATGAAAAACTTTGAAAAATTCAACTGTTTTTTAACATGAGTGGAATTTAGTCTTTCACACGGAATTTAGTTTTACAAGTCAGCCCTTCTTGATTTAAATTTGTCAAAGGTAATCCAATTAATCCAATTTTTGAGAGCATGTATATACAGATATTAGTAAGATAAGATATATAATAGAATAGATTGTTATTATATTGATAAAGCATCAGAAGTCCTTATTTTACAGGATTTTTTGGTGCTTTTATTTTTTCTTACTGGAAGTAAATTAGGTAATTTCATTTGCCATTGGCAATAATATAGAATTTATATTTTTAACTAGCAATAACTTCGACTTTTGCTCATTTTTATCTGGTAATAATTTAGGCTGCTAAAGGTTGCAAAAAAATAAGAAATACCAAAATTGGCATCTCTTTAATGAGTTTTCTTATGAATTTTTAGGAATATTTACAGCTTGGCAGTGCTCCGGGATAAGAAACTAATAATTAATACATACACAAATAGACCTGTCGTTTAACAGGTCTTAAGCTAATTCTCCTTGGATTAGCACGTGGAGATACTTAATGTCGAATGGAGTTTTTTTCTTATATTTGGTATATTTCTCGAATGCTCTTCGCATTACATTGTATATGTTTGTTTTAGCTTGTATTGCTTTGTTTGCATATTGCAAATAAAATTTCATTGTCTCTTCAATCAACTTAAGTTTTTCTTCTTCGCTTTCAAATGTCGATTGTGATCTTCGCAACCAGCAGCTTACTATGTATTCTCGAACTTTATCTGTAGCGTTATATGAATTACTCTTGAATAAAGCCTTCTCTTGAAGTTCGAATTTGTAAGTTTTACGTTTTTTTTGTGAAATTTTAACTATTTCTTTTATTTCTTGTAAGAGATTGAATAGCTGTCTTCTTTTGATTCCTAGTAATTCACAAATTTCGCCGTAAAAATCTTTGATTTTCCTTTTGTTCGAGCCTTTTTTTGAGCAGAAATAAGAAAAATAAAATACTAACCATTTAGCTTTACCAGATAAGTTTTTGAATTTTTTATCCTGATAGATTTTTCGCGACAGGTTCACGTATCCTTCAGATCTTGCTTCAGGAGTTTCAAGTCTATCACAAAAGATAGTGATATCGTAGTCTTGATGCGGACGATTGTTTTCCGGATAATAAATAATATGTTTTTTTGCGAGCGATTTGATGCAATTGTAAAAACTCTGTTTGTTCATACCGGTCTTTTCTACTACTTCGGTTACTTTAATACCCGGACAATAGAACTGGTCCGAACGTTCCAAAGCATACAAAAGTAAATCCATTTCGCAAGTTGTAATTTTTCCTATTTTTTTAAGAAAACTGATAGGTAAAAACATGTAGTACCTCCTTTCTTTAGATTTTTATAATAAAAAAATCAGGATTCCAATTATTAAGAACCCTGATTATAGTTAGCAAATTGTCAATTTTTACTGCATTTTTAAGAAAAATGGCATTGACAAATAAGCCTTGCTGTTATATCATTTTCTTAGGGTTTATTTTTGATATTAACAACAAAACATATCAAGGTTAATGAAGTGAGTGGCATCGCTTCATTTTTTTTTGATTTTTTAACGCAAAATACGAAAAAAGCGTGCAGTTAACTAGAGGTTCGTAATATGAACCCCAAAACTACGCGCGAATCGTATTTTGTTACATGTAAAAAACTAATACTACTGCAGAGTTATATCTGCAACTCACCATTAATATTACTTCAAAATAATAATGAATGCAACTTTTTTTATGATTAGAATGTTTATTTTGTTGAAATCGTTAGATAAATAGTTTAATATTTTTGTGAAGGGGGCTTGGTTGCACATGAGCACAATTGAAAATAAATGTAAAGAGTTAAAAGAGCATATTAGAGAAGAATTTGATGCAATGTGGGAATATGAGAGAAAGAAGGTTTATTTTATATTCATAATGGCCTTTTTAATTCTAAATACAGTGAGATTCACTGTTTCTACTATTGTTTTGTTTTTTGGGCTTAATTTCTATAAAATTAGCACATTTCCATTGTTTATCATAATAAATATATTATTTGCGATATTTCCTTTTGGTTTATGGGTATACTACAGTACTGAAGAATTTTTGTACTATAAAAATCGAAGGAGACTATTTTTTACTTACTGTGTTTTTAACTTTTTTATAATAATATACAGATATATGTTGAGAGCAGTCTACTGGTTCGTGGTTCCTGGTGTATTGGAAATTCCTACAGGAGAAGCGATAACTCCGTCGATGCTCGTTTGGTGCTGCAGAATAATAGGTGTTATATTTACAGTTTTGTTTTTAGTGCTTCTCTCATCTACAGTCCTTTCATTTATTTTTAATGACAAGTTCCAGTATAAACTCATGAGATTTAGGCTTGATTTAACTATTGATATGCGTAAAAATAAGGAATATCTGTACGACATGAAGGTTGTTAGAAATTCAGAGAATGGTGAGCCTATTCCTTTTTTATTTAATGATAGATTTACTCATCAGTTTGTTGAGGGAGCTTCCGGTACAGGTAAAACTTCTACTGTTCTTCTAAAAATGATATGGAACGATCTTGTTAAAAAATATGATAATCAGTTGTTACGTCATAGAGCATACAAGAAGATGATTGAGGAAGGTAAGGCACTTCTTGTAGAAGAACCAAACGGAAAGATTAATCCGGAACATATTCAGGCTCTTCCAGGATACGAAAAAGAATTGGCAAAAATAAAAGAAAAGTATTTAGATTGCGGTTATACTTGTGTTGGTCCTGATACTGATATGAGTGAGCAGATAATTGAATTTTGTGAAATCCTTGGTTTTGAAGATTTGATTGATTTGTTTGATCCTGAAACGGTTGATGGTCATTTTAAACCAAACTTTAAAGGTATTAATCCTTATCATCTTCCAGATGATATTAAAGAATGGGATTATGCTATTGAGGTTGCGACTAGAGCAAAAATGGTTGGTGATGTATTAGAGTCTATTTTTGATGAAACAGGGAGTTCAGATACATATTTTAAGAACGTCAACGAGACATGTACTAAAAATATCGGTACAATTCTTATGGTTGGCTTTCCTATCGTAGAACACAGAGAGCCGACATTAAGGGATTTAGCAAAATGTTTATTGAAATTTGATTCTGTAAACAAATATGTAAAAGCAGTTGAAAATAAATATGAGGGGATGAAAAATCCATTTCAGGAAAGTATAGATTTTTGCAAGGTGGAGCTTAACATTAAAAATAAGGCCGGTCAGGAACTGTTTGCTCATGCACGAGGATTGAGAAATATACTTAACATTCTTTTGGCGATACCTAACATTGCAGATGCAATATGTTATGATGATTGTGTTGATTTTAAAAGAAGTCTTGAAGAAGGAAGAATTGCTCTTGTAAATTATGGCACTAAGTTTGGTGGTGGTATTGCTAAGGGTATTGGACTTCTTTATATGATGCTTCTTCATAATGAAGTTAAGAAAAGAAATTTTAAGGGTTTTTTGATACCTCATTTTGAGGTAATTGATGAGTTTAGTATGCTAATACACCCAATGTGGGAAGAAACAATCACTTTTTTGAGAAAGTATAAGGTTGCAGCTACTTTTGCTTTTCAATCAAATGCACAGTTTGCAAAAACTGAGTATACAAAATATATGGGAAAAGTAATACAGGGTGTTGGCCAGATGATTATCTTTGGACGTCTGGATCATGAGTCTGGAAAAATATTTTCTGAGATTGCAGGTGAAGAAATGGTTACAATGTTGCAAAACTCTGTTTCACAGAATAGTTTATTAAGCGATTCACCTTCCTACACCGAACAAGTTAGAGAAATGCAGACAGCTGAAAGTTATGCAGATGTATCAAGCCTTAGAAACAAGCAATTTTTGGAGGTTCATGTGTTTCCAATATACAATTCTACTGTTCTTCCTCCTGTTCTTGGTAAGACTTTCTTTGTAACTGAAAAAGAAAAAAACAGTGTAAAGAAGGATATTGTTGATTTTTCTGATGTGATAGAGAATTATGGAGATGTTTTGGTTAACAGACCAGTTTCAGAACAGAAACTTAAAGAATTGGGTCTTAAAAATGGTGGATTTGAATTTGGTATAAATGAAAATATATCAGACGATGGAATAATAACGCAGGATGTATAAGAGAGGTAATATTATGGGAATAACTACTACTCCTTTTGTAGGGCAAGACGATTTCGTGTTTGTTGAAGAAAAGAATGTAAAACAGAATAAGGTATTTAAGGATTGTTCTGTATCTCTAATTGATAATTTAGTGAAAGAAGAAATATTAAGTGACATTGACTTAAAGATCCTTGAATTATTGAAGGACTACACTTATCTTAATTATTATGCTATTGATAAGCTTCTTAAGGCTTCAGGAAATGTTTACGGAAAAGATAATTATCAGTCGAATCTTAAAAATATGAGATGCTATGGTATTGTTCTTATGTATAGGAATAATAATGATGTGTGCGTATATACGTTATCTCAAGGTGGGTATATATATGAATCTTTAAAGAGAGGATTGAAAGTTGCCAGAAGAAAAGATTTTTTTGAGAATAATATAAGTGGCAATCTTATAAATCATACACTATCTGTTAATTCTGCTATTCTTGGACTTATAGAGCAGGATAGTGATAAAAAGATAAGATTATATGATTCAAAAGATTTTAGTATGTATAGGTTTTTTGCAATTGGAGAAGGAAAAAGCAAACTTAAATTTGCTGTTGTTTCTGTAAGAAGAGGCGATTCTTATGCTTTCGTAATTACTGGATGTGTTGGTAGAGCCATTAATGTTTTTGGCAGCAATGATTTTATACTACTACTGTGCTGTGAAGATCAGTTACATATCATTGAAGCTGCAGAAGAGTTGAATAAAGGTGTTCCAATCATTGCATCTTCGGTATATTTTACAGCCGATAATATTGCAAAAGAAGATTTAATGGAAGCTATTTTTACTATAAAGCAGGATGATGAAGGAAAAATGTCTGCAGCTCTTTGTAAAATATAAATAAATTATTGATAAAAATATACATCTGTTGTATTATATAGGTGAATATTTTCATTTTCTTTATCTTATGATTGATAAAGTTGCACTACGATTAAGTAGTTTTATAATTGAGAACGGAGTTCTCAAACACAATTAAAGATAGGAGGGTGACAGATGAGTAATTACATTAATGTTACCAAAAGGAATCCTTGTCCTGTTTGTGGCGCTGATTCTTATTGTGCCTGGAGTAATATTAATACGACAGGTAGAAGTTACCTTTTTTGTCACTTCTCCAAAGTATTAGGCTACAAAAAAGGTGATGTGGTAAATGGTATGTTTTGTTTTAAGGAATGTGAACAAACAGACATTTTTGAGACCATTGAACAGCATGAAATGTTCGCATTTAAAAAAGGCCAGTTCAAGAGGGTTGATCCACCAATTATCATACCAGCCGTTAAAGAGCCGCAGGAAAATTTTAAAGCACCAACAGAATATATTGATAAAGTATATAAAGCCTTGATTTCTATGCTCAAATTAGAGCCGGAATCTAGGGCTTATCTTTTTTCTGAGGGGTGGAATGACGAGATGATAAAGAAGTATTCTATAGTTTCTCTTCCACCGAAAGATTATACTGTCTATTCTGGAGAGATGAAATCAGTTAATAAGCTAAGAGTGGCAATATGTGCTGAACTTATTAAAAAGGGTTTTGAATTAAAGGGCGTTCCTGGTTTTGGAGTTAATGAAAAAGGTAAATGGACTATTTTTGGTCCTGGAGGGATTATATTCCCGGTTTATGATTTTCATGGGCGTATTCCACAATTAAGGGTCAGACCTGTGTATTCAAAATCAGATATTGAAAGATATAAAGATGAAGGTAAAAAGCCTCCAAAATATATTTTTCTTTCTTCAGGAAGTGCAAAAAATGGGGTTTCTTGTGGCGGTGGATATTCAATATATTTACCAGAAACAAAAAATACACCTATATGTTTTATAACAGAAGGTGAAAAGAAAGGTATGGTTATAGCAACTAAAAGAAATGCCGCAGCTATAGCTCTTCAGGGCGTATCAACTTATTCTAAGCTTTTTGAAAAAGATGAGTTTGGGAAATGTGCTATTGATTATCTTAAAGAATATGGAGTGAAGATAATAGCAATTTGCTTTGATGCAGATTTAGCAACTAATGAGCAAGTTGAGTATCATCATAGAAAGCTTATTGAAAAGCTATCTGTGTATGATTTTAAGCTGGCTGATTGTAGTTGGAACCTGAATGTAGCCAAAGGTATTGATGATCTTATTAATAAAGGACTTAATCCTTCGATAACGATTATCAAATAAAAAGTAACTACATATTAATCAATGGTGTTGAGTTAGACCATTGATATCTTGCAATGAATTTTCATTGTGAGAAAAAGGAGATTTATTATTTCTCTCATGCTTATGATAAAGTATGAGAGAAATAATAAAAGACTGAATAATTGTCAGATTGTTATTTTCGCTATCATGGTTGCTAATGAATTGAAAAATAATGACAGAAACGTAAAGGAAATAATTATGAATAGATTACAGAATAACATATATACTGTTCTTCCCGATGATATCAATAATGAACTCTTGCAAGGTTATGGGGGATGCTATTGCATTCTTAATACTGATACATGGCAAATGTATTCACATACTAAGCGAAAAGTTCGTAAACCTGTATTTTGTAGTATGTCAGGAGATGGTAAATTGTATGAAAGCGAGGAGTCTGCGATAAATTCTGCATCAAGAATATTGTCAGAAAATCCAGAAATAAAGCTATGTGTTACATATTATGGTTTGGCATTAAGCACTTATTTCCAAGCAGGATTAACTTTGCAAAAAATGATAAAGAATAGTGATGGTGATGTAGTTTAGAGTATAATTATCATTGAATATACTATTTGTTAGTTGCATAATTGAATTATGCTAGAAAGCAGCTATAGGTCTCATCAACCATAGCTGCTTTCTACGTTTATTAAAATTGAATTGAAGAATTCACGAACTCGTTGAATAATTTTTTTGTTTCACTCTGCTCTTCTTCACCTTCTATTTTGCTTTCTATTAAACTTTCTTCTGTTTCCCCTATATCTTCTATAGCTTTTAATGAAAAGTCTTTAGAAGATGCCGTTTTCTTCGTTTTACGGGTATCGGGTTCTACAGAAGAGACTATTTTGGTGTGCTTCCTGATGATTGACATATAGATATTGTCAAATTGCTCTACACTTGTAATTCTACTACTTTCCTCATCATCAACGATGGTGATTGCTGCTTTCATATACTCCTTTATTTGCTTAGAAAAAAGACCTTTTTTTATCAAGTCCTCCGTAGGATAGCCTTCTGGAATATATAATGCCATTTTCATGACATCTGAAGATATATTGGATATATCTTTGTACGGTATTGCCGCAAGCTGGATTATTTCACCGTATCTTTTGTATATCTCGAATCCTCTCAGCACCATATAGGAACGGTTTCCGGACTCTTGCTCTTTATCCCAAGCGTTTCGCAATGCAATAATTGATTTGTCTCGCGCACCGTTAAGTCTAACTTGTTTTATCATTATTCTTGGCTTGCGAATCGAGCAAGAAGTAATTTGTATGTTCCTTTAACGATTGCAAAGACAGAACCTTCCTGTATGATAACCTTTATGTCTTCATTGTAAGAAGATATTGCTTCGCGTATAGTATTTGCATAGTTGAATCCTGTACCACCAGCAATGATTACAGTTGCCGCATCGCCAAGCTTATAATCACAAATGAGTGACTGTACAAACTTTGTGGCATATTCATCTAATGTTTCCTGGAAACATTTTTTGATTTCTGCTCCGGATATACGACACTGCTTACCGTATAAATCACCCTGCTGTTTTTCTGTATCGAAGCTGAAAGGAATATTTTTTTCGATTTTTTCAGCGATTTGATTGAAATGGATTGGTTTAAAGCGTTCCATGTCTACATCGTACTGTGATTTAGCCATGTTATTGATTTTTTCGGCAGTTTTTTTGTGAACTTCTATCATTGCAAATTCTGTGTTAGAAATAGGGTTGTGAATAGTCAAACTCTTATCTTTAAGAACAGTTGCTATACCTATTGTTCTATAGCCACCGTCTACGATTACTGCAGGCAATTTGTTAATGATGTCTGATTCTGAATCATAAGTTCCATTTTCATCAACAATCTGATTGATGAATGAAGCAATAACCTGAGCTGTAGTTCCAATTTTATTGATTGGCAGTTCTAATGTGACAGAAACTGGACTCTGATCAATCACCATATCTATTTCTGTTCTTCTGCTCAAGCCTCCTTTAAGGGCGCTAATTACTGTTTCTTCTTCAGTTGAGATATATGGTAAGGCTAAAGCTACTGTTACATCCCACTTATCTAAGTCTTTGATGTCAAAACCAATCTTATTGTCTTTTGAGTAAAGTGTTAATGCGTACACTATAGCTGCTCGATAAAGAAAAATTGAAGTTTCTTCTGTAAAGAATGTATCTAAATTTTTCAGTTTCTTTAAGTCAGTGTATGCTTCACCAGATTCCTGCATTATCTTTCTCTGTGCAAATTCACCAATAAGATATTTGTCGATTGCTGAATTCTTTATTCTCTCAGTGTATTCAATGTATCCATCAGATGAGCCCTGTTTGATAAAGTTTCTATCAAGAACAGTTATGTATGATGGAAAAATGTAGTTATTTCCGTTGATTTCAATTTTAACGTTATCGAATCCAACGTCGATAGCCAATAATATTGCTTTCTTCTGTTTTAATTTTGTTTCAATATTGCTCATATTCTTTGTTGCAGCTCTTCTACTGCTCTCCTTTCTTCAATATGTTCTTATTACATTATATAATACAAATAGTTATT
>JAILRH010000148.1 GCA_024698345.1 Lachnospiraceae bacterium
TCTTCAAAAGAAGTATGATTCTCGTTCGCACAAATTCGTGAGTTTTCTTGATGAAAACTCCCTCAGCTTGTGCTAAAAATCGAGGAGCTGAAATCCTCGATTTTTAACTTCGAATCATTCTTCTTTTATCAGAATCCTTCTAAGCATGTCTCAATTGTTATTTCGAAATCCATTCATATAATTGCTCAACTTTTTATTTTTGAAAGCATCTGTAATTCACATTTCTAAAGTATAAGTTTTGAAATTATTTGTTTTTGTTGATGATTTTTGTTTCATATGTTCCTGTTGCGATGTCGATGTATCTTACGAATAATGAAACTTTGTTGTCTTCGTTGAGACTTGTCCAAAGCATTTCTGTAAATTTATTCATATCATCATCGATAGCAACGAGCTTTGGCTCTCCTTCAAAACTTGGGAGTGGATTGCCGTCGTGCATATATGTGTGAATGAAATGTCCTTCACCTGCAACCGGATTAGAGTATGCAAAAGTGTATCTGTTGCATGCATCAGGGTTTCCATTGTTGCTCTTTAAGATAGACATTGAGTAGTTGTACTCACCATTCTCGATTTCCATAAGACCTGAAATTCTTGGTGTGTAGTTTGGACCGTCAGGCTCGAACTCTCTTGTTCTGAGAGATTCTTCAAATGTCTTACCTTCCTTCATTAAATCATAAACTGTGTCAGTCTGATCTCCGTTAGTAACTATTGTCTTATTGTCAAGAACTCTTACAGGAGCATAGATGATAAGACTTGGGTCAACTAACTTTGAAGGATCAAATGCCTGAGTACGAATACCCTCTCCGTCTTCAACAAAAACTCTGTTTCTGCTGTTTTCGCTTCTTCCCATAATGAAGTAAGCTGTTACTGCATACTTGCCATTTGGAGTTTTACCAATGACAATACCACGTCCCGGGTATGCGTTTTCTTTCAATTCGTTTTCAAGTGAAAGCATTTTCATAGTGTTTCTCCTTTTCTTAAAAATAATAAAACCACCTGGGTAACCTAGTGGTTGCCCAGGCGGTCGGCTATCTTTCTCATGTTTTGTACTCCCCGTGGGTGCTCCCACTTATCCGCCAGTTGTACAAAACCACTTTTAGAATATAATATTTCAGATAATATTTCAAGGTGTAAAAGTAAAAAAATGCTTATATGCAATTGTTTGAAATCGTAAACAAAAGTATAATATAACTTATAGGAAGAAATGCAAGCGACTGCGAAGCAGGCATTTGCATTTACACTATAAGTTAACGAGAAATACGAAGTATTTCGAGTTTATAAAAAGTAATATGAAAAGTAGATATCAGCAGGAAAATGAGCACGAACGAAGGGAGTATTCATTTTCACCTGATAAGTTAACGAGAAATACGAAGTATTTCGAGTTTATAAAAAGTAATATGAAAAGTAGATATCAGCAGGAAAAGGAGAACTATAATGAGTTTTTTTGGAAATATTATTTGGTTTATCTTTGGAGGATTATTGAGCGGCCTTTTATGGGCGGGAGCAGGAGTAGTTTGGTGTATTTCTATTATCGGAATCCCTTACGGAATTCAGTGCTTTAAGTTCGCATTGCTGTCATTTTGTCCATTTGGTAAGGAAGTGGAATATGGAGGAGGCGCGGTTTCTTTTATAGTAAATGTAATATGGTTCCTGTTTTTTGGAATATGGATGGCACTGGCACATTTCTTTATGGGATGTATTTTGTGTATGACTATAATTGGAATTCCATTTGGAATACAGTTTTTCAAAATTGCAAAATTATCACTTGCCCCGTTTGGAACAGTAATTGTATCTTGCATCTGATATATGCTCCGCGAGAGTTGCAGAAATGCACATATAAGGTAACTTTTGTTTCAGATTTGATTGTGTAAAATTGTGAAAGATAGAAGAGTAGAAAGTTTGGAGATTATTTATGAAGACTAGAGAGCAGGCAATCAAATATGGATTGTCTTTTGAAAATACATATATGGAAACTCCTTTTCGTGATACTAATTGGCAATTGATTAGAGTGAAAGGGAGCAAGAAGGCATTTTTGTGGATTTATGAAAAAGATGGTTATATCAATTTAAATGTAAAAGTTGATCCTGAGTGGAGGGATATGTGGCGACAAGCCTATGACGCCGTGATTCCCGGATATCATCAGAATAAAGAGCATTGGAATACTATTATTTTGGATGGCTCAATTCCGGACAAAGATATAAAGAGGATGGTAGCTGAGAGTTATGATATTATTACCGATACTCCAACAAAAAGAATTTATGAAGCAGTCAAAAAAATTCCGGCAGGAAAAGTTGCAACTTATGGATTGATTGCAGAACTTGCAGGAAATAGCAAGATGTCCCGTGCGGTAGGTAATGCACTTCACAATAATCCGGACCCAGTAAATATTCCATGTTTCAGAGTGGTTAATTTAAAGGGAGAACTTACCGGTAATTTTGCATTTGGTGAAGGCGTACAGGAAAAGCTTCTTAGAGCAGATGGGGTAGAAGTAGAAGATGGAAAAGTGGATTTGAGTAAATATTTGTGGGAAGTTACTGATTAATAAATTGGGCAATTGAACTATAGAGAAATTGATTAAATGTGCATCAGAGATTAAATGTGCATCAGAGATTAAATGTGTATCAGAGATGAGATGATGCCTAATTAGAGAAAATGCATGCTAAGTGTTGAGTAACAAAACAGTAGTTGGATGTTTTAGAAAGTGATGTATTATGAAATTAAGGAATGTATTGATAGTTGTAAAAGATATTGAACAGTCGAAAAAATTTTATCACGATCTTTTTGGTTTGGAAGTGGTTTTGGATAATGAGGGGAACGTTATTATGACTGAAGGTCTTGTACTTCAGCAAAAAGATATTTGGGAAAAGTTTTTAGAGAGGGAGGTTATTTCGGAAAGTAATTCCGGTGAATTGTATTTTGAAGAAAAAGATATCGAAAAGTTTGATTTGAAATTAAAAAAACTTTATCCTGATATTGTGTATGTAAATGAACTCATGGAACATAGTTGGGGACAGAAGGTTATCAGATTTTACGATTTTGATGGAAATCTGATAGAAGTTGGAACGCCAATGTGATAGAATTAGTTGACTGTGTAATTAGGAAAGGAAACTGGCTATGAAATTAGATGATATTTTAAAACTTATTCAGCAGTTGTTATCAATGTACAAAAGCGGAAAAGACAAAGAGAGAATAGAAGCAGTTCTCGAAAATATTTACAAGATGCTTATGGAAGATGCTGATAACAATGATGAAGTTATTGACTTTTTGGATTCAGTAATGTTTGATGTGGACTATCTTATCGAAAACAGAAAAGAAATAGTAGCCCAATCAGACGATGAAAAAGAAAACAAAAAGAGGAGAAGGAAAATGGTAGATATGTTTAGTGAGGAGTACTAAACATATCTACAAAGATTTATAAAGCGCTAATGTCAGATATATCTTTAAAACATATCAGGTTTTCATCAAGTGTGAGCGAACGGGTTTTGAAAGATATATCTGTGAGAACGCCGGTAACCTTGGTATAATCCGAACCAGTGTAATATGTTATGCTTAACAGTTCGCCAATAGATAAATTCTTGAGCTTGAAATCTAACTCTTCTTTTACATCCTCGGATAAAATCTTTCTGGGGATATATTCTTTTTCAGCGTCATGTATGGCACGACCAAATCCGGTCAGCGCATCAAAGGGCATGAATATTTTTGCTCTGTCTGCATTGCTCATGCGTTGTGACCTCCTATCTGAGAATTACGTTGTTGTGTGGTTGCACAATCTAAAAGATTCATTCCTTTTAGAATGGCATTTTTTCCAAATCTGTGTTTGATTTCATTTACACTATGTTGAATGGAACGCTCTTTTTCAAGCATGGTAGTATCATAAAATAAATCATATTGTTCAAAACTTTCGTCAAAAACTTTTCCAAATGTGATGGATATTCTCCTTATGGGCGTGGTTCTATCAACAGACTCGTTATATAGTTTGATGAAAGAATCAGTCAGTATACGGCATGAACTTGTCGGGGTAGACAACTTTTTGCTCTTGTTAAGGGATGGAAGAACGTAGTTGCTGTATCCTATGTGAAGAAATATGTTGTCTGTGATTAAATGTTTGTCCACTAAATCAAGACATAATAAATCAACCATCTCTTTGAGAATGATGGATGCTTCTTCGAATTTGTAGTCTCTCATAAGAACCTGGCCGCTGGAAAGTGAGTGGGAAGAGCATTCGTAAGCTTTGATTCTTGAAATGGTAGTTGGTTCTTTTCCCCAGGCGTGATCTATGAGGTAAGAGGCGTTTATGCCAAAGGTCTTATAGAGAAGTTCAGTGTCGGTGTTAGCGAGTTCCTCCATAGTGGTTATGCCAAGTCTTGCAAGCTTGTTGGATATCCCGTTTCCTATCTGCCAAAAATCAGTGAGAGGTTTGTGGCGCCAAAGACTTTTCTTATATAAATCTTCATTCAAAAAACTTATTCTGTCCGGAGAATGTTTGGCGGTTATATCCAAAGCTACTTTGGCGAGGTATATATTAGTTCCTATGCCACAGGCTGAAGGGATGCCGGTGGTGGATAACACCTCTGCCATAATTTTTGAGGCAAGCTCTCTTGGTGTACATTTGTAAAGAGAAAGATAATCAGTTACATCCATAAAAGATTCATCTATGGAGTATACCTGAATGTCGTCCTTACTAAGGTACTTGAGATACAACTTATATATCCTGGCTGAGTAATCAATATAAAGCTGCATACGTGGTTTGGCAACAACATAGTCAATGGAGTCCGGTATCTCAAAAATGCGGCAGCGGTTCTTAACGCCGAGGGCTTTAAGTGCCGGGGACACTGCAAGACATATAGTGCCTTTTGATCTGTCCGGATCGGCAACAACCAACTTGGCTGTAAGAGGATCAAGGCCACGCTCTACACATTCAACTGAAGCATAAAATGACTTGAAGTCTATGCACATATAGTAGCGAACTAAATGCGTGGAACAGTCGGATGAAGATGAAGTTGAAATTGTGTCGTGCATACCTACCACCTCCTACTTAAGTTTGTAATTATATTATCGAACTGACGTTCGAAAAAGTCAAGAGGTAATTTTTGTATTTTGTTGGCTTTTTATAGGTACTTAAATGTAACTTAAATGTATTGGGGAAACGTACCTAATTGTGAGAGGAAGATATATAATGTAGTGATTGTGAAATTAATAAATTGTGATATTATATACAGGAGAAAAATAAAATTTTAGTTGTGGAAGTATCCTTGGGTGCAATAATATGATAATAGAAATAGAATATTACAAAGGTGATGTAAAAATATCAGGAGCGAGAGTGTCTCTTAAAGAACTAGAAAGAGCGTTGAATGTGGCGAATAATACATATAGTGTAGAAAAGGACGATTTTGAAGTGGTATTGTGTAAACTGCTGAATTGGAAAATTGTGCAAACCGATGAAAAAGTAGATTATGTCTACGATCGTGATATCGAAAAATTGTATAAACCTTATAAATAAAGATAGGGGACAAAAGGAGAAAATTTTAGCAATGATTAATAAATCAGAGAAAAGCAAAGAACTATATGAAATAATGTTAAAAAAAGGATATCCGGCAGGCTTTTGTGATGAGATAACAAAGAATCTTAATACGGATTTTACCGCAAGAAGAATGATAGGATATCTTATGCAATATGACAAATTGCCACTTGAAGAGGTTGCTGATGAGATGCTTGCCATACTCAGTGACAGAAACAGAATCATGGAGAAAAAAGAACTTGAGGCTGTGAATGCAAGATGGAATGAAATGATGAGATGATGATATGCTGTATGTTATATGCTATATGCTGCGTGGCAAATGCTGTGTGGTAAATGTTGTGTGGTAAATGCTGTGTGGTAAATGCTGTGTGGTAAATGCTGCGTGGCAAATGCTGCGTGGCAAATGCTGTGTGGTAAATGCTGTGTGGTAAATGCTGTGTGGTATGTGGTCAGCGAGTCTTGAAAGAACAAAAAATTGATAGTAAGGATAATAATGAAATAATAAATATAACTGGAGTTAATATGGAAATTTTAGACGTTGTTGATGAATACGGAGAACCAACGGGAGAGACTGTGGATAGGGAGAGTGCTCATGCAAAGGGAATTCGCCACAGAACCTCACATGTTTGGGTTGTGAGAAAGAAAAATGGAATATATGAACTACTTCTTCAAAAAAGAAGTGCTGATAAAGATGCATATCCTGGGTGCCTTGATGTTTCAAGTGCCGGGCATATTCCTGCCGGATGTGGGTACATTGAATCAGCCAGAAGAGAACTGAATGAAGAACTGGGAATAGACGCAGAAGATAATGAGTTCATCGATTGTGGAATAAAGCCGTCAAGAGGAATCAGACGAAATATATTCCACGGCAAAGAATTTGTTGATAATCAGATTAGCAGAGTCTTTATCGTTTTCAAAGACGTTGAGGCAGAGGATATCGCATGCCAAAAAGAAGAGTTAGAGAGTGTGGAGTGGATGACACTTGATGCGTGTAAGAAAATGGTTGAAAGAAACAGCCGTCCCAATTGCCTTGATATGCATGAACTAAAAATTATAGAAGAGAAATTAAGCGAATTAGCGAAAGATGCATTTTGAAGTAATGTCATCATTATTACGGAACTAAGATAATTGTTGGAAATGTAAGAAGAAAAAGCCAAAATCGTCTGTAGAAGAAATATGGGCGATACAGATGAAAAAGAAGAAAAAGTCAAAATCATCTGTAGAAGAAATATGAGAATACAGATGAAAAAGAAGAAATTGTCAAAATTGTCTGTAGAAGAAATATGAGCGATACAGATGAAAAAGAAGAAAAAGCCAAAATCATCTGTAGAAGAAATATGGGCGAAACAGATGAAAAAGAAGAAAAAGCCAAAATCATCTGTAGAAGAAATATGAGCGATACAGATGAAAAAGAAGAAATTGCCAAAATCATCTGTAGAAGAAATATGAGCAATACAGATGAAAAAGAAGAAATTGCCAAAATCATATGTAGAAGAAATATGGGCGATACAGACGAAAAAGAAGAAAAAGTCAAAATCATCTGTAGAAGAAATATGGGCGATACAGATGAAAAAGAAGAAAAAGCCAAAATCATCTGTAGAAGAAATATGGGCAATACAGACGAAAAAGGAGAAAATATCAAAATTGTCTGAA
>JAILRH010000191.1 GCA_024698345.1 Lachnospiraceae bacterium
CCATAGAAAACTTTTGCGAAAAAATAAAAGCAGGAAAAGATGCACAACTAACAGATGATTTTATGATTATTGCTAGAATTGAAAGTTTGATTCTAGAACAAGGTATGGATGATGCATTGAACCGAGCCAAAGCATATGTGAAAGCGGGAGCAGATGGAATAATGATTCACAGTAGAAAGAAAGATCCGTCTGAAATACTAGAATTTTGTGATAAGTTTAGAGAAGTTGATTCGGATACTCCGATAGTTGTAGTTCCGACATCTTTTAATAGTGTGACAGAAGAAGAATTGGCTGAGCATGGAGTCAGCATTGTAATATATGCCAATCAACTAACAAGAAGCGCATTTCCGGCTATGCAATCTACAGCTGAGGATATTCTAAAGAACCATAGAGCGAAGGGAGTTGATGATAGATTAATGCCATTCAAGGAAATAATAACTTTGATTGACGAAATATAAAATACTTGGAGACAGCATATGAAACTAGATTTTTTAAAAACATTTGAATATTTTGTGGGAGTTCCAGACTCTCTACTTAGTGCTGTGTGTAATTATTTGATGGACACGTATGGTATTGATGAAAAACACCATATTATTGCGGCGAATGAAGGTAATGCTGTAGGATTGGCAGCGGGTTATCACTTAGCGACAGGTAAAGTACCGGTTGTTTATTTACAGAACTCAGGAGAAGGTAATATTATTAATCCAATTGCTTCTTTACTTAACGACGAGGTTTATGCGATACCATGTTTATTTTTGATTGGCTGGAGAGGAAAGCCAGGTGTTCAAGATGAGCCACAACATGTTTTCCAAGGCAAAATTACAAATGATTTATTAAAGGATTTAGATATAGAATACTTTATTATTTCGAGGGAAACTACTGAGAAAGAAGTAGAGAGTAAACTAAAAGAGTTTAAAAAATTATTTGATAAAGGGAAACAAGCAGCCTTTGTCATAGAAAAAGGTGCAATTGAATACGAAAACAAAATAAAATATAGTAATGGAAATACTATGCTTAGAGAAGAAATCATTGAACATATTGTAAAAGTTAGTGGCGAGGATATGATTGTTTCTACTACCGGGAAAGCCAGTAGAGAATTATTTGAAATTAGAGAGAAAAACAACCAATCTCACGGCTTTGATTTTTTAACAGTTGGATCAATGGGGCATAGCTCTTCTATAGCAATGGGAGTTGCAAGTCAATGTCCAGAGAAGAAAGTGTGGATATTGGATGGTGATGGAGCTTTGCTAATGCATATGGGTTCGATGGCAGTTCTTGGGGCTAGCAACTTGGACAATATTGTTCACATTGTTTTGAATAATTCCGCCCATGAATCAGTTGGTGGCGCGCCAACTGTAGTAGGACAGATAGATGTTGTTGAGATAGCTAAAGCATGTGGTTATAAAAACACAATGAGTGCAAACAATTTTGTTGAATTGGATAATGCTTTGGGAAAAGCAAAAGATTCAAGAGAAAAGAGTTTTATTGAAGTAAAATGTGCTATAGGTGCACGCGAAAATCTAGGCAGACCAACCACTACAGCTAAAGAAAATAAAGAAGCATTTATGGATAAATTAGAACAAATATGATTAAGGAGAAAGAATGAGAATTACAATTGTTGGTGGGGGGAATATCGGAACTCAGTTTGCTGCACATTGTGCAGAAAAAAATCATGAGGTAACAGTTTTCACCTCGAAACCAAATATGTTTTCACGATCGTTGAAAACTGTAAATGAGATAAATGTTGTTGAACATCAAGGGATAATAAAAAAAGCTACAAGTGACCCTAAAGAGGCATTTAAAAATGCGGAATGTGTTATGGTTACAGTTCCAGCTGCTTTGATGGATCAAATTGCAAACATTGTTTATGATAATGCTCCCTCAAATGCTTTAATTGGATTGATTCCAGGAACTGGAGGAGGAGAGTGTTCTTTTTCCAAATGTATAGATAGAGGAAATATTGTGTTTGGGTTAGAAAGAGTACCTTCGGTAGCTAGGTTAGTCAAATATGGGGAAACGGTACGAGCCGTTGGATATCGAGATTGTCTAAGAGTGGCAAGTCTTCCTGCAAAGCATGCAGAAAAATGTTCTTCACTAATGAGTTTGATATTTGATATGCCTTGTTTGACAATTCCTAATTATTTAAACATCACTATGACGCCATCAAATCCACTCTTGCATACAACTAGACTTAGAG
>JAILRH010000218.1 GCA_024698345.1 Lachnospiraceae bacterium
ACATTCATATAATGCGAAACGGTTATTTTGAAAGCATCGTATATTGAACGTTTCAAAAAGTATAGATTTTGAAACAAGGAATTGGTGATATGTGGAAAAATTTAAAAAGGTTATTTGATTATTATAGACCCTATAAAAAGCTGTTTATTCTTGATACTTTTTTTGCAATATTAGCTTCTTTGATAAGTCTTGTTATTCCTTTGGTTGTTAGATATGTGACATCTACAGTTATTTATCTTGAACCGAGTCAGGTGATAAAACAACTTATTATCATTGCGGTAGGAGTAACAATACTGGTTCTTATCCAGTGCTTTTCAAATTATTTTATTTCAAATTATGGGCATGTAATGGGTGCAAAGATTGAATATGACATGCGCCGTGAAATATTTGAGCATTATCAAAAATTATCTTTTTCTTTTTTTGATGATGAAAAAGTTGGACAGCTTATGTCAAGAATAACTTCAGATCTTTTTGATATAACAGAACTTTTGCATCATGGACCGGAAAATCTGATTATATCATTTATCAAATTAGTTGGAGCTTTTGTAATATTGGTATGCATTAGTCCGATACTTACTCTGGCCGCCTTTGTTCTTGTTCCGTTTATGGTAATTTATGCTTATTACTTTAACAGAAAGATGAAGAGAACTTTTAAAAAGAACAGAGTCAGAGTGGCACAGATAAATGAACAGATAGAAGATAATTTATCAGGAATCAGAGTAGTAAAATCTTTTGCCAATGAAGAGATTGAAAATCAAAAGTTTGATGTAGGCAACAATAACTTTTTAGAAGCCAAAAAAGACAATTATAAATATATGGGAGGATATCATTCCGGCCTTACCGCTTTTACAACGATGATAAATCTGATTGTCATTGTAACCGGTGGTATGTTAATTGCAAATAGTAAAATAGACGTTACTGATTTGTTGATTTTTCTGCTTTATATCAATATATTTACGGATCCTATTAAGACCTTGATAGATTTTACTGAGCAGTTTCAAAACGGATATTCCGGTTATGAAAGATTTGCTGCTATTCTTGATATAGAACCTGATATAAAAGACAGTGAAGATGCTATTGAATTGAAGGATGTTAAAGGAGATATTATATTTGATGATGTTTCTTTCAAATATAACGACAATTCTCACAGAGTATTAAGACATGTTAATTTGTCCATTCCAAGTGGTGAATACTATGCTCTTGTAGGATCTTCAGGAACAGGGAAGACGACAATGTGCAATTTGATTCCGAGATTTTATGATGTTACTAAAGGAAAGATTACAATTGACGGGGTCGATATAAGAAAAATTAAACTTAAGAATTTAAGAAATAATATTGGTATTGTTCAACAGGATGTGTACTTGTTTGCGGGAACAGTGTTTGATAATATATTATATGGAAGACCTGATGCGACAAGAGAAGAGGTTATTGAGGCTGCCAAAAATGCAAATGCTCATGAGTTTATTATGTCACTTCCAAATGGATATGATACCGATATAGGTCAAAGAGGAATAAAGCTTTCAGGTGGACAAAAGCAGAGATTGTCTATTGCAAGGGTATTCCTTAAAAATCCTCCAATTTTGATATTCGATGAAGCAACATCTGCACTTGATAATGAAAGTGAAAAAGTTGTTAAGGATTCACTTGAGAAACTCGCTAAAAACAGAACAACTATAGTAATTGCCCATAGACTTACAACTGTAAAGAATGCCCATAAAATACTTGTTCTTACAGAAAACGGGATAGAAGAAGAGGGCACTCATGAAGAATTACTTAACATGAAAAATATTTATTATGATTTATATAATGCATAAGGAGGTTATTATGGTAAAGCATTACATTATTTGGAAAATGAATGAAGAATTAAACGAAGATAAAAAGGTTGAGGCTAAGGCAAAAATAAAATCATCATTAGAAGGGCTTGTGGGAAAAATAGACGGGCTTACAAAAATGGAAATTAAGACTGAATGTTTTGAAGCTTCAGCTGGAGATATAATGATGGATAGTGAATTTACTTCAAAAGAAGCACTTGAGGCATATCAGGTAAATCCTCTTCATGTTGAAGTGGCAACAAATATTGTCAGACCAAACGTTGAGATAAGATTGAGTTTTGATTATGAGGAATAAAAAAAGTACTGTTCTGTCAGTAAGTAACATTACGGACAGAACAGTACTTTTTTATGTAATTAAAAAATATTAACTTTCGATAATAGTGCCTATTTTTCCTTTGATTCCGCTCTTTGCTTTTTCTAAGTTTGTAATGATAGCGCGTCTTCCTTTTGATGCAGATACAAAATTGTATGATGCGTCAATTTTAGGAAGAGAAGTAGCTTCATCAAAATGACCGCCGTCTATCAATTCTTTGGCTTCTTCCGGAGAAATCTTTCCGATAGGTTTTTCTGTCTCTAATCCGGCGTCGATAACTAGGTTGTCGCTGGAAGTTAGAATCATAAGAGTAGAGGCGTCTAACATATCGGCAAGCTTTGCTGCAGTGTAATCCTTTTCAATAACTGCGCTGGCACCCTTCAAACTCATATGCTGCTCGAGAACGGGAATTCCGCCACCGCCTGCTGCAATAACTAACTGATTAGCATCTACTAAAGCTCTGATTGCATCAATCTCATATATGTCAATAGGCTTTGGACTTGCAATAATACGTCTGTAACCATCATCGCTTGCTTCGTATTCAACATAGTTACCTTTCTTTTGTTCTTTGTCAGCTTCAGATTTGGTCATAAGTCTTCCAATGACTTTAGTTGGTTTGTTGAAAGCTCTGTCAAAAGGATCAACTCTTACCTGTGTGATAATAGTGCTGACAGGTTTGTAGATACCTCTGTTTAGTAATTCAGTTCTGATTGCATTTTGTAAATCAAATCCAATATATCCCTGACTCATTGCACCACATATAGACATTGGTGCTACAGTTCTGTCTGGATCCAATCTTGAATATTCAGTCATAGCAGTCTGAATCATACCTACCTGAGGTCCGTTGCTGTGTGTTATAACTACTTCGTATTTTGCTTCTACTAAATCTGCAATTGCAGTAGCTGCTTTTTTTACTCTTTCATGCTGCTTTGGAAAAGATTCGCTGAAAGCATTTCTTCCAAGTGCAACAACAACTATATTGTTTGCCATAATCATGTCTCCTTAAACGAATAAATTATAAATTAATTATAATCCATATAATATTAAAATACAATAAAACCGCCGATAACATATAAAAAAACTCTATAATTAAAGTGAAAAAAATATTTAATTAAAGTGAAAAAGGGGCTGTAAAAAAAGTCCCTAAATA
>JAILRH010000219.1 GCA_024698345.1 Lachnospiraceae bacterium
CAAAATGATGAATGAAGAAGTATAATAGATGTTAAATGAATACCACATCAAACAAATATATGTCTAAGAAGAGAGCAACAGAAAAAAGAAAAGAGCAACAGAAAATAGTAAAGAACAACAGAAAATAGTA
Source organism: Lachnospiraceae bacterium (assembly GCA_024698345.1). Classification (GTDB taxonomy): domain Bacteria; phylum Bacillota; class Clostridia; order Lachnospirales; family Lachnospiraceae; genus SIG293. Next base: position 131 of record JAILRH010000219.1, read on the forward strand.
AAGAACAACAGATAATAGTAAAGAACGACAGATAATAGTAAAGAGCAACAAATAATAGTAAAGAACGACAGAAAATAGTAAAGAACAACAGATAATAATGGAGGTTAACATGGATTATATTTACCCTGAATATTATAAGAAGTTTGAGTGCATAGCCGGCAGCTGCCCTGATACATGCTGTGCAGGATGGAAAATCATGATAGATGATAAGTCACTGAAAAAATATAAAAAGTATAAAGGTGATTTTGGGAACAGACTTGTAAATTGCATTGAATGGAAAGAAGGGGCATTTCACCAGTATGATAAGAGATGTGCTTTTCTTGATGAAAACAATTTGTGTGATATTTATTCTGAAGCAGGAAAAGAGTATTTGTGCAAAACATGTCGCAGATATCCGAGACATTATGAAGAGTTTGAAAATATAAGAGAAATATCTCTTTCGTTGTCATGTCCTGTTGCGGCGAAAATAATTCTCAAAGAAGAAGGTTTACCCAAAATGATTACGGCAAAAAGAGATATGCCGGCGGAAGAATATGAGTTCTTTGATTTTTTGCTGTATACAAAGCTTATTCAACTGAGAGAACTGTACTTTGAAGTGTTAGGTAATAAGTCGTATACGTTGAACTATAAAATGGCATTTTTACTTGCAACTGCCCATGATGTTCAGACAAGAATAAACAAGAATGAAATATTTGAAATTGATAATCTTATAGAAAAATATTCTGCTCCTGATTTCTATAAAGAGGCAAAAAGAGTTTTTTCAAAATATAGTAATGTTTTTGAGAAGGGAATGAACGCAAGAAGAGATATTTTTGATAATTTGTTCCTGCTTGAGATTTTAAATGAAGAATGGACGCCATTTTTACGAGAGTGTCGGGATAATCTCTACAGTAAGCCTGTGGATTTATATATCAGAGAAAAAGAGGAATTTGAGGCTGATTATTTGCCAAATGAGCAGCAGTACATAAATCTTTTACACTATTTTGTTTATGTTTACATGTGTGGAGCGGTATATGACGATGATTTATATACTAAGATAAGATTTGCAATAGTTAATGTACTTAACATAGTGGAAATTGATAATGCTGTTTGGAAAATTTCAAATCGAGTATTGGATTTTGAAAGGCAGAATAATATTGTTTACAGATATTCAAGGGAAGTGGAACATTCGGATCTTAATCTGAAATATATGGAAGAGCTTATTTCGAAGGGAAAAGAATATTCATATGAAAGATTGTTGAATGCTATACTGATGATATAAAAAACGACAGAAAAAAACCACCAGCTTAAAAACTGGTGGAATAGATTACTTAAACATATGATGCTGTATTCTCAATTTTGCTCTAGGAACATAACGGCTGAAGAATAAGAATTTTGATAAATCATATTCGCTTGATTTGTAATTGACTGTACGTCTTCCGTTTAATACTTCCTTTGCTGCTTTTATACATTTTTTTGACAACTTACCGTTGTCATACTTTGCTAATGCCTTAGACATTGCTCCGTTTCTTGTAGGAGTGAACTGTCCGCGCTGGTAAATAACTGATACCATATCATCAGGATATAAATCAGATTTCATTCTGTTGAGAACCACAATGCCAACTGCAAGCTTTCCTGCGTAACACTCACCACGTGCTTCACAGTAGATAATAGAAGATAAATATCTCAATTCCTGATTAGTGTAATTATTCTTTACTTTAATGTTAATCTTAGCAACAATCTGATTATTTTTGTTCTTTACAGTAACTGTAGCTTTTCCGTATTTAATACCGGTAGCAATACCGTTTGCAACTGTCACGATGTCATTGTTAGAAGAAGCGAAAGAATAACCTGTAAGATTAGCATCAGAAATCTTCAATTTCTTTTTGATTGAATATTTCTTTCCAACTTTAATTGTCTTGTTGATATTCTTTGTAGTTACAGGTGCTACTGAATTAGCAGCTGGAGTAATGGCTACTGTAGTTGTCTCAACAACTGTAGTGGATTCTTCCACAGTAGTAGTCTCTTCTGTTATAACTGTATCAGAAGAAGTTGTAATCTCTTCTGAACTGCCAGTTGTAGTAACTTCAGTCTGTGTAGTTGTTTCTGTTGTCTCTGCAGCGTTTATACTTGCGAATCCGGTAATGGCAAAGAGCGATGTAAGTATAACTAAACTGTATAATTTCTGTTTCAAAACTACCTCCAAATATTTCTTTGTATGAAATGATTAAGAAGTGTAACAATCTTAATATCATTTCAATTACAAATTTATTACAAAATTATTACACCTACTAATTTACCAAAAAAAAAATATTTGTCAAGTTTTTCTTTGAAACGATATTCCGGGGATATGAGTATTAATTTTTCGTAAAAATACTGTATTATTGGGATCAAACTTGTGCTTGAGTTGTAATATAAAATAAAAAAATAATAATATAAAAAAAGTAGATTAAAGAAACTAATAATATAAAATGAATTAATTTAAATTATTATATTGACATATGTTACATATAGTTTATAATGGGTTATG
>JAILRH010000078.1 GCA_024698345.1 Lachnospiraceae bacterium
TAGGGCTACAGATGAAAATGAGAAAAATGGCAAAATCATCTGTGGAGCAAATCATAGGGCTACAGATGAAAAATAAGAAAGTTGCAAAATCATCTGTAGAGCAAATCATAGGGCTACAGACGAAAATTAGAAAAATGACAAAATCATCTGTAGAGCAAATCATAAGGCTACAGACGAAAATTAGAAAAATGACAAAATCATCTGTAGAGCAAATCATAGGGCTACAGACGAAAATAAAGAAAGTTGCAAAATCATCTGTAGAGTAATTACTGTTGAAAATGAAGGAAATAGAAAACCAACAGTAGTCCGAAATAGATAAGTAATGTTGAAAAAGCAAATAATAAAAATATGGAGGATGATATGATATTTCCAAAATATATAGAAAAGGGCGGTACAATTGGTGTTACGGCGCCGTCCTGCGGTATTGTCGATGAATTGAAAGTGAAGAGATTTCATAATGGAGTAAATAACCTTAAAGACAGAGGATATGATGTTTTGTTTACGGATAATGTATTCACTGCAGATAAAAGAGGGTGCAGCAGCAGCGGTCAGGTCAGGGCTAAGGAGTTTACAGAGCTTTTGACAAATCCAAATATTGATGCAGTTGTCTGTGCGGCTGGCGGAGATTATCTTATGGAAATGCTTGATTATCTTGATTTTGATTTGATTAAGCAAAATCCAAAATGGATTCAGGGATACTCGGATATTACAGCACTTATTTATCCAATTACTACGAAATGTGATGTTGCTACTATTTATGGATTCAATTTCAGTGATTTTGGAATGAAAGAATGGCAGAGCAGTGTGACGCGTGGTCTTGAAATATTAGAGGGAACAAGAGTGTCACAGGAGTCTTTTGAATTCCACGAAGATTTCCATGGATTTGATGAAACTGCAGATAATGAGGAAAATGAAAATATTGCTGATAATGATAGTAAAGACATTGTTGCTTTAAATGAGGACAACGGTTGCAATGACATTGTTGCTTTAAATGAGGACAACGGTTGCAATGACAAAAATATAAGTAATGAAGAAAGTGTCGAAAATGTCAGCGGTACTGAAAATGACGACAATATGGGTCTTGAGGGTTACTCTCAGGATAAACCGGTTATGTGGAAGACTTACAATAATAAGCCTGTCACAATGAGTGGAAGGCTGCTTGGCGGGTGTCTTGACGTAATCAGCTTCCTTGCCGGCACAAAATATGACGGAACTTTGGAATTCGCTGAAAAGTATAAGGAGGATGGAATCCTTTGGTTTTTGGAGAGTTTTGATATGAACGACACTGTTCTTGTCACAACATTATGGAAAATGAAGCAGATGGGATATTTCAAATATGCATCAGGGTTTGTATTTGGACGCCCTTTAATGTATAATACGTGGATAGAGCAGTCTTATGAGGATGCAGTGATGTCTGTTTTAGGTGAATTGGACGTACCTGTTATCTTTGACGCAGATATAGGACATAAAGGACCTCAGTTTTCAATGATTAATGGTGCAAAGGCCGTAGTGAAATCTGAGAATGGAAAAGGAGTTATCACTTATGTTAGAGCTTAAGGATATTTATTATGAAATTGAAGAGGACGGAGTAAAGAAAACTATTATTGATGGTATCAATCTTACTATTGATGACAATAAATTTGTTGTAATAACCGGGCCAAACGGTGGAGGAAAGTCAACGCTTGCAAGACTTATTTCCGGCGTTGCAAAGCCTACATCAGGTAATATTATTTACAATGGAACAGATATTACAGATATGAATATTACTGAGAGGGCAAGACTTGGAGTGAGTTTTGCTTTTCAGCAGCCTGTCAGATTCAAAGGGATTAAGGTCCTTGATTTGATTAGACTTGCAGCAGGAGAAAAGTTATCTCCGTCCACAGCCTGCGAATATCTTGCGGCTGTAGGGCTTTGCGCAAGAGATTACATTAACAGAGAGGTTGATGCGAGTCTTTCGGGTGGAGAGTTAAAGAGAATTGAGATAGCTACAATTCTTGCAAGAGCTACGGATTTATCTATTTTTGATGAGCCTGAGGCAGGAATTGATCTTTGGAGTTTTAAGAATCTTATTAAAGTTTTTGAAAAACTTCACAATGAAAATGAGAGTACAATTATCATTATTTCACACCAGGAGCGTATTCTTAATATAGCTGATGAAGTGGTTGTGCTTGCAGATGGAAAGATTTCCAAAAAGGGATCAAAGGATGAGATATTGCCGGATCTTTTAAAGGGAACAGGCGAGTGCAGATTTATGGTTTCTGAGTAGAATGAAAATGAAAAAGCATATTATGATTTCACAGAAGAGTGAGATTGGAAAAGCATATTATGATTTCACAGAAGAGTGAGATTGGAAAAGCATATTATAATTTTCATCAGTTATGCGAGAGATAGATTTGGAGGTAGTGATGGAGAATAAATCAAATAAGGATTTGTTGAAAGTTGATCAGATACAGATGACATTATTAGAGCAGATTGCGGGTTTGCATGAAGTACCTGCAGGTGCATACAATATAAGGGCAAACGGCGAGAAAGCAGGAAGAAATACTACTGCAAATATTGATATTGTCACAAGAGATGACAATATGGGAATCAATATTTATATCAAGCCGGGAACAAAAAATGAGAGTGTACACATTCCGGTTGTAATCAGTAAGAGCGGTTTGGAGGAAGTTGTGTACAACGATTTCTTTGTAGGTGAAAATGCAGATGTAACTATTGTTGCGGGATGTGGAATTCATAACGGTGGTGACGCTAAGTCAAAGCATGACGGTGTTCACACATTCCACATTGGTAAGAATGCAAAGGTGAAATATGTTGAAAAGCACTACGGTGCAGGCGATGGTATGGGTGAGAGAATTATGAATCCGGAAACTGTCGTTGAAATAGATGAGGGTGGATTCCTTGAGATGGAAAGCGTTCAGATAAAGGGAATTGACTCAACAAAGCGTGTTACAAGAGCAAAGCTTGCTGACAATGCAAAGATTATCATTACAGAGCGACTTATGACTCATGGAAAACAGTACGCGGAAAGTGAATTTGATGTTGATTTAAATGGTGAGAATTCCAGCGCAAATGTTATCTCAAGATCAGTTGCGAAGGATGATTCAAAGCAGTTATTCCTCTCAAAGATAAATGGGAATAACAAGTGTCAGGGACATTCAGAATGCGATGCCATTATTATGGGAAATGCAAAGATTAGTGCCATCCCTGAGATAACAGCAAATGATTTGGATGCGGCTTTGATTCATGAGGCGGCCATCGGAAAGATTGCCGGTGATCAGATTATTAAACTTATGACTCTTGGACTTACAGCTGAAGAAGCTGAAGAACAGATTGTAAATGGATTTTTAAAATAATAAAAAAATTGCTCTCATGTGTATTATAAATATATGAGAGCATTTTTTATTTCATAAGAAAAGTTCTTTGAACTTCCCCATGAAATAAAAAGGCTCCGCGAGGATGCGCAGCTCGCGGAGATGTAAGTTTGGCTTTCGCGATTATAAATAATCGCTTTCGCTTCGATAACTTACAGAGTAAGTTATCTCATGGCTGACGCATCCGCTCGCGCGCGAAGTGTCGCAAGCGACACTTTGTTCTTTCATAGGAAAAACGAATAAGATTTTTGCGTTTGTGAATAATTAATGAAAAAGAAATAATGTGATTGACATATACCCCACGGGGGTATAATATGGAGACATGATTAGTAAACAGAAAGGACGATATTTATTTACAGAATAATGTAATCGCAGGCTATTAGAGTATAAAAAATATCGAATGGTAATAATATGAGTGAAAAGAAATGCTGCCATGAATCAGGGAAGACTAAGGAGCGAAGCGAAAAAGAATACAAGGACCTCATTAACAGATTAAATAGGATAGAAGGTCAGGTTAGAGGTGTTAAAAAAATGATAGAGAATGATGCCTACTGTACAGATGTTTTAGTTCAGGTATCAGCAATTACTGCAGCTCTAAACAGTTTCAATAAAGTTTTATTGTCAAATCATATAAAAACATGTGTTGCTGACAATATTAAAAACGGAAATGATGAAGTTGTGGATGAACTTGTTAATGTGCTTGCAAAACTGATGAAGTAGAATAGTCGGTTAAAAATAATAAAATCTATACATTTTCATTTTTTTTTAAGAAGGAGAATACCTATGGATAGATATGAAGTTACCGGGATGAGTTGCGCTGCGTGTCAGGCAAGAGTCGAAAAGACAGTTGCAAAGCTTGATGGTGTGGATAGTGTTGCTGTCAATCTTTTAACTAACACCATGCAGGTAGAGGGAAGTGCCGGTGAAAAAGAAATAGTAGAAGCTGTGACTAAAGCAGGTTACGGTGCGAAGAAAATCGGAGGTACAAAAAGTGTATCGAGAAACAATAATACAGGAATAGTGTCAAAAACAGGTGGAACAGCAAATTCATCAGAAACTGAATCTGAATCGGTATTTGCCGACAAAGAGACACTTAAGATGATAAAGCGACTGGTATGTTCGGTTATCTTTCTGATTCCTCTTATGTATATTTCAATGGGGCACATGATGCTTGGGTGGCCGCTTCCATCGCTATTCGAAGAAAATCCGGTGGGTGTTGTAATTGTGGAAATGCTTCTGGCAATAATTGTAATGGTCATTAATCAGAAATTTTTTGTGAGTGGAACATTAAGTTTGTTACATGGGGGTCCTAATATGGACACTTTGGTGGCTATGGGCTCTGGAGTATCGTTCATTTACAGTTTTGTGGTCTTGATGTTAATGACCAAGGCGCAGAGTGTTCAAAATGATACTCAGGTCATGGAATATATGCATGATTTATATTTTGAATCGGCTGCGATGATTGTTACTCTTATAACAGTTGGAAAGACTTTGGAAACATATTCTAAAGGAAAGACTACAAGTGAACTTAAGTCTCTTATGAAACTCAAACCAAAGACAGCAGTCAAACTGATTGAGGATGAGACCGGAAATGAGATTGAGGTTCAAGTTCCAATCGATGAACTGACAGTTGGAGATTTGTTTGCAGTTAAGCCGGGAACGTCGATTCCTGTTGACGGAATAGTTGTCTTTGGTGAAAGTGCCGTGGATGAATCCGCAATTACAGGTGAGAGTATTCCTGTTGACAAAATTCCCGGAAACAAAGTAACAGGTGCCACAACAAATACTCAGGGATATTTGAAATGCGAAGCAACAAGAGTTGGAGATGACACAACTTTAGCGCAGATAATACAGTTAGTTAGCGATGCGTCTTCAGGAAAAGCACCGATAGCAGCTATTGCTGACAGAGTTTCATCTGTGTTTGTTCCAACTGTTGTCGCGATTGCAGCGCTGACGTTTTTGGTATGGATTATTGCAGGAAAAGATATGGCCTTTGCAATTGCAAGAGGAATATCAGTTTTGGTTATTAGTTGCCCGTGTGCACTGGGACTTGCCACACCGGTAGCAATTATGGTTGGAAGCGGTGTGGGAGCAAAGCATGGAATATTATTTAAAAATGCTATTGCCCTTGAAAATGCAGGAAAAGTTAAAAGTCTTGCTCTTGATAAAACAGGAACAATTACGGAGGGAAAGCCTGTTGTGACGGATGTTATCACTAAAAGTTCAGAAGAGACATTCCAGGCACGAAAAGAAAAATTAAAAACAATTGCGGACGCTGCTAAGAATGAATATGATGATAAATCTAAATTATTGCAGATTGCATACAGCCTTGAGAGAAAAAGTGAGCATCCTATAGCTAAGGCTATTGTGGATTACTGTGAACGAAATATGGTTGAATACAGAGAATGTACTAACTTTGCATCATCAACCGGAAATGGAATCGCAGGCGTAATTGATAAACAGTATTATTGCGGAAATATAAATTTCATTTCTTCGAAGATTAATGCCATTTCATCCAACGGAGATGACACGGACGTGTCTGAAATCATTGCAGGGCTCTCAAGGGAAGAAATTGATCTTGCAAGAGAAGGAAAAACAACGGTTTTTGTGTCGGATTCAGAAAAGATTCTGGGTGTAATTGCGGTTGCAGATACTTTGAAAAAAGATTCAAAAAATGCAATAAATGATTTAAAAAGTATGGGCATTAATGTTATAATGCTTACAGGAGATAATGAACAGACAGCACAGGCAATTGGTGCAGAAGCCGGAGTTACAAACGTGGTTGCTGAGCTGTTGCCGGACGGAAAAGAAAAGATAATTAAAAATGAAACAGACAGAGGCGTTGTCACTGCAATGGTGGGTGACGGAATTAACGATGCCCCGGCGCTGACAAGGGCGGACATTGGAATTGCAATCGGAGCAGGAACGGATGTCGCAATTGAGGCTGCAGATATAGTTTTGATGAAGAGTCAGCTTAAGGATGTTCCGGCTGCAATAAGACTTAGCAGGAAGGTTATTAATAATATTCATCAGAATCTATTTTGGGCATTTTTCTATAATATAATTGGAATACCAATAGCTGCAGGCGCACTTTACCCAATATGGGGGATAAAATTGAATCCTATGTTTGGGGCATTGGCGATGAGTTTATCAAGCGTATGCGTTGTGACAAATGCATTAAGATTGAACGCTGTTGACATTTATAGGACAAAATCAAAGTGGACTGAAACCGGCAAGGCAAATAATTATAACGATAGTGGTAAAGAGAATAAAGAAAACAAAGATAACAAAGATAACAAAGAGAATAAAGAAAACAAAGATAAAAATAAAGAAAACAAAGATAATAATAAAGAAAATAAAGATATGAAAAAGGAGAATTTGAAAATGAAAAAAACAATGAAGATTACAGGTATGATGTGTGGACACTGTGAGGCAGCGGTCAAGAAAGCGTTAGAAGAGTTGCCACAGGTCAAAGAAGCGGTTGTTAGTCACGAGGAGGGAACAGCTGTGGTTGAATTATCAGAATCAATTGCGGATGAAGAATTGAAAAAAGTAGTTGAAGCAAAAGATTATACAGTTAATTCTATCGAATAAATAACTAAGAAGCAGATGTCCCCCTCCTCTAAACAAAGTGAAGGTGGGGGGGTAAGAAAATTTACTGAGTAGGGGTACAATCTCCTTCTCAGTTATAAGCCTCCGGCGGATTGCAGAAATGCGCAGATGAAAATGTCAGCATGAGATAACTTACAGAGTAAATTATCTCATGACTGACGCGCATTTCGCAGCAAGAACGCTGAGGCGTTCTTGAATAAGAATAATAGAATACAATTAAATATTAAAAGGTAAAATAAATATTTCAAAGGATAAACAAATTAGTGAACGGAGGAATGCCTATGAAGTATAAAGCAACAACAGATCCAAAAGAAACAGAGAGAGAAAGAAATCACAATGAACTTGTCAGAAAAATTGCACCGGAAGGTATAGTTTTATTGAAAAACGACGGAGTATTGCCCATTGAAGATTGTAAGAAGATTGCCCTTTACGGTGCCGGAATAAGACATACCATAAAAGGTGGAACAGGGTCGGGAGATGTCAACACAAGAAATACTGTCAATATTGAGCAGGGGTTTGAAAATGCCGGAGTTGAAGTTGTTACTAAGGCATGGCTTGATGCCTATGACAAGAAGAATGAAAAAGCTATTGAGGAATACATTAATGAGAAAAAGGCTTTGCTTGCAACAGGAAAGAATTTTATTGATGTTATGTTGAGCAAGGGATTTAAAAGCCCGATTCATGATGTCATTTCAGCCAAGGAAGCTTCAAAATACAAGGCTGATATTGCAATGTATGTAATTTCAAGGAATTCCGGAGAGGGAACAGATAGAGATAATGAAGAGAATGACTATCTGTTAGCGGGAAATGAAATAGAATCTATTGAAAATCTGGTAAAGGTATATGACAAGGTTATTGTTGCACTTAATATTGGTGGTGCTGTTGAAACAGAAAAACTTATGGCTGTAGACGGAGCACAATCCATTATTCTTATCAGTCAGCCTGGTAATTTTGTGGGAAACATAGTGGCTGATGTGATTCTTGGAAAGACATACCCATCAGGAAAACTCACTACAACTTGGGCTTCAAATTATTCACAATATCCATTTGGTGATGAGTTTAGTCATATGGACGGAAATTTAGACGATTCTTATTACAAAGAGGGTATTTATGTTGGGTACAGATATTTTGAAACTTTCAATATAAAACCGGCTTTTTGTTTTGGATATGGTCTTTCTTATACCACCTTTGAATTAGAGTACAGAGGTATTTCAAATGACAAAACCAAGGTGAAATGTAGGGCACTGGTAAAGAACACCGGAAAAAAATATCCGGGAAAAGAAGTTGTACAATTATACCTTGGAAAACCGAATGGAAAACTGGAGCAGCCAAAGAAAATACTTGCGGGATTTACAAAGACTCAGGAACTGGCTCCCGGAGATAAAGAAATCGTAGATATAGTTTTTGATTTGAGTGATTTCAGTTCTTTCGACGAGAAGAGCGCATCTTATATTTTGGAAAAAGGTAATTACAAGGTATTCTTAGGCAATAGCGTTATGAGTGCAAGGGTTGTTGCAACAATCAATCTTGACGATGATGTGACAGTGATGAAGGCTAAGAATCTGCTGAAACAGATAGAACCTTTTGAAGAGTTGAAACAAAATGATCCCGCCGACATGGCAGATGAAGATTCAGATATTTCAGACGATAATATGATAAAAATGTCTCATGCATGGTTTAAAACTGTTGAACCTGATTATGGAAAAGAAATATTTATTCCGCAGGAAGCAAAAGCAGAAGGGTCAAAAGATAATGGGACAATGTCATATGAGTATTCTCTTGATGATGTAAAAAAAGGTGATATTACACTTGAACAGTTTGTAACAGGTCTGTCTGTGGATGAACTTATCTATCTTTGCAACGGAACAGGCTGGGATGTTGAGAAAAAGGAAGATGAGAGTATTATCGGAAATGCCGCAAAGAAAGTTCCCGGTGCAGCAGGTGAGATTACAGCACGACTCAAAGATAAAGGCGTGGATAATCTTGTAATGGCTGATGGACCTGCGGGGCTTCGACTTGTAGAAAAATTTGGAGTAGATAAGGAAGGCAATTTGGTGGAAGCAGGACTGGCCATTCCGTTTATGAATGAAATTCTTGGAATCGAGCCGGCACCGTCTGACAAAGTGGACAAATACTATTATCAGTATTGCACAGCAATTCCTATTGCCACAATGCTTGCCCAATCATGGAATATGGAAGCCATTAAGGAACTCGGATACATGATTGGAGACGAGATGGCAGAATTTGGAATCAATTACTGGTTGGCTCCGGGAATGAATATTCACAGAAATGTTCTTTGTGGAAGAAACTTTGAGTATTATTCTGAAGATCCGCTTATCGCAGGTAAATGTGCGGCAGCTATGACTTTGGGAGTGCAGAGCCATAAGGGAGCAACTACAACAATCAAACACTTTGCCATGAACAATCAGGAGGATAACAGATTGCTCAGCAATTCTAATGCCTCAGAGAGAACAATCAGAGAAATATACCTTAAAGCTTTTGAAATCTGCGTCAGAGAGTCAAAACCAAAATCAATTATGACTTCATATAATCTGATTAATGGAGTACATACCGCAGCAAACAGGGAACTAATAAAGGATATCCTTAGATCGGAGTGGGGATTTGACGGAATGGTTATGTCAGATTGGGGAACTACCGGATTTGCAATTATGATGGAAGATACGAGTAAAAGAGATACACGTTATAACTATTCGGATCCAATCGAATGCATTAAAGCAGGGAATGACATAATAATGCCGGGATTTGAAAAAGATTTAGACAGGATAAGAAAAGCTGTTGAAGAAGGATGTTTGGACATAAATGACCTGAGATATTGTGCAAAAAATGTACTTGCATCAAATATATATCTGACTGAGTAACTGCTACATATCAGTTTCAATTCTATTGTTGAATAGATTCTTACCTGTAGTAGAATAAGCAATTTTAACTTTACATTTATAAAAGGTTATTATATACTTTAGAAAGATTGAAAAAGACTTTGAAGGGAAGAGTAGTCTTTATAGAGTTTTTCAGAGAGGAGCCGGTTGGTGAGAGGCTCTAAATCATAAAGATGAAGTACATCCCGGAGTTGCAACCTGAAATGTCGGATGATTAGTATGGTGTGTCGATGGAATGTGACAGAAGAACATTATGCCATATGATTTGGTCTACAGTGTAGGGAAGACGGGGCGCCCGTTACAGCGCAAGAGTATATGAGTTGTGATTTGAACTTCATTCAGGGTTGTAATCATCTTCATATATACTCACTGAGGAAGGTTTCGTGAGAGACTTTTGACTAAGAGGTGGTACCGCATTTATTGCCCTCTGTGCTTTGCACAGAGGGCTTTTATAATGTGTGTCTGGATTTTTAATAAGAGTGATAATAATATCAATGCAAATAAAAAAAGACACACCTTTAGAAAAATGATAGAAATTAAACAAATCAGGAGGATTGATTAATCATGAAAATTTATGATGAATTGGTTGCCAGAGGTCTTATTGCCCAGGTGACAAATGAAGAAGAAATTAAGAAACTTGTAAATGAAGGAAAGGCAAAATTCTATATTGGATTTGACCCTACTGCCGATTCATTACATGTTGGACATTTCATGGCACTTTGTCTTATGAAGAGATTACAGATGGCAGGAAATAAGCCGGTAGTACTTTTAGGTGGTGGTACAGGATACATCGGTGATCCGTCAGGAAGAAATGATTTGAGACAGATGCTCACACCTGAGACTATTGAGCACAACTGTGAATGCTTCAAGGCACAGATGGAGAAGTTCATCGATTTTGGAGAGGATAAAGCAATTGTTGTAAACAATGCAGACTGGTTATTGAAATTAAATTATGTCGATGTGCTCAGAGAAGTTGGACCGCATTTCTCAGTTAACAACATGCTCAGAGCTGAGTGCTACAAACAGCGTATGGAAAAAGGTCTTACATTCCTTGAATTCAACTACATGATCATGCAGTCATATGATTTCTATCACTTATTCAAAGAATACGGATGTAATATGCAGTTTGGTGGAGATGATCAGTGGTCAAACATGCTTGGTGGTACAGAACTTATCAGAAGAAAACTTGGTAAGGATGCACATGCGATGACTATTACACTTCTTCTCAACTCAGAAGGAAAGAAGATGGGTAAGACAGCAAACGGTGCTGTTTGGCTTGATCCAAACAAGACATCACCATTCGAGTTCTACCAGTACTGGAGAAATGTTGGAGATGACGATGTATTAAAATGTATCAGAATGCTCACATTCCTCCCATTGGAAGAAATAGAAAAAATGGATTCATGGGAAGGCGCAGAACTTAACAAAGCAAAAGAGATTCTTGCATTTGAACTCACAAAACTTGTTCACGGCGAAGAGGAAGCTAAGAAAGCAGAGGAAGCTTCAAAGGCATTATTTGCAGGTGGCGGGGATGACTCTAACATGCCTACAACAGAACTTACAGATGCAGAACTTACAGAAGGACAGATTGCAATCATGGATCTTATGATGGCATGTGGACTCGTACCTTCAAAGGGTGAGGCAAGAAGACTTATCCAGCAGGGTGGTGTATCAGTAAATGATGAAAAGGTATCAGATATCGGTTTTATTGTTACAAAAGATATGCTTGCCACAGGAGTTAAGATTAAAAAAGGTAAAAAGAAATTCCACAAGGCAATTATTAAATAAAAGTATTAACAAATAATAAGAATGGGCTGTTATGCTGATGAATCAATCACCGGTGTAACAGCCCATTCTTTATTGTTAGGGCAAGGCCCTGTTTATAAAGATGAGTTCTTCCTGTTGGAAGAACGAAACTTTAATTGATATACGCTCCGCGAGGATTGCAGAAATGCGCGTCAGTCGTGGACGGATTTTCTCTGTGAGTTATCTCGTGTGAGCTAAGTGGTGAGAAAAACTAACGTTTTCTTCTGTCTTTTCCTTTTTGCTCGTAATATAATTTTTTTTCTTCATACATCATTTTATCAGCAGAATTGTAAAGAGAATCAAGAGTACTGTCTTCCTGCTTCATGGCGTACCCAATGGAACAAGAGAAAGTAGTTTCTTTGAGTCCCTCATTTATACGCTTGATTAGATCTTTAACCTCATCCTCAGAGGTTGAGGCGCACAAAATTACATATTCGTCACCACCTATGCGGTAAACACGTTGATTTTGATTTACTGTCTTCAAAAAACAATCTGTAATAGTTTTTAAGGCAATATCTCCGGCGGCATGACCATACATGTCGTTTATTGCCTTTAAGCCATTCATATCCATTGTAACAAGTGCAGTGAGAGTGTTGGCAAACCTATCCGCATCGGAATAATATGATTGTCGGTTCAAGAGGTTGGTGAGAGGATCTCTTTTTGTATATTGCTGCAACAGGTATATATAATAAAAAACAATATCAATTGAGATGGTTACGTTGAACCAATGGCGGGTCATACTGTCCCAATACAGAGGCATAATAATACAGATTATGGAATTGAAAATCATAAATACCGGAATGGAAAAATCCTCTATATGTCGAACGTTTCTAGTGTGCCAAAATAAGTATATAAAATAGAATAAATAAAGACCGGTGGTAATGTAAGTCAGATATCCAAGCGGTCCACGGGAAAAATGATTATCTTTAGAAATCGTAAATACAATTCCTGTTTTTAATGAGATGAAACATAGAACTGAATTAGTTACCGCCGGAATCCAAAAAACAATAGACCTTTTTGGGTATACTATCATAATTATAAATATAAGGATAAAGACGATAAGACTGTAACAAACAGCAGATAAAAAAGGCCGCAACGGTGAGTAATAACTCTGGTCACCAAGATATTCTTCTAAGTAGCAGGTGACAGAATAAACAAACAGCATAAAATTAGAGATAATAATACGTCGTATTATGCCACGGTCTAAATGAGCATCTGATATGCTGATTATAAATAAGCCTAACAATAAGATTAACAATCCATAGTGTTCTTCTAAATACCCTGCTATTGTCATATATAAAACCTCCGATTTAAGAGATGCTGTTTCTCGTCCTGTGGAAAAATAATTACCCAATTTATATATTTGCATTATAGCATTTTGAGTAGGGGGGAATCAATCATAAATGCAAATAATTCGAAGTAAATCTAACTGAATTATTTCATATGTGATAAGCAATGTATTAATAAAAGCTATTTACACATATAATAACTGAGAATAATCAAAAATGGAGTAAGCATGAATGAAAAAATAGAAAATATTCTCAACTTGTCAATGGCAGTTGACAGTGAAATGATATATAAATCGAGAGAACTACAGATTGGTTACGACCGTACTGACAATACCTGGGATTTGATTTTGAGGTATAGAGGAAATGGAACTTTCCTGTTTGAATATGATAATAATGCGAAAATACTGTCCGGCGGATATGCGTTAGTTAATGTGAATGAAAACAGAATAGATGAATTGGCAGGTGAGGAGCGGGTTTTATTTGCTGAAAAACCAAAAGCACTTTTTTTCGAGGTGACAAACGGAATAAGAGTATCATGTGTTACACCACTGCAAAACAATTACGGCTTGTATGGGAAGGGAACAATAGCGGGAATAATAGACAGTGGCATTGATTATTATAATAACGCATTTATAGATGAAAATGGCAAAAGCAGAATACTTGAAATCTGGGATCAGACCCGAAATGATAATGAAAATTCATTTGCTGAAAATGGCAATGAGGGTTTTTTAGGAGTTGGTCGGATAATTACACAGGAACAAATAAATGAATCAATTAATGAGAATAACAGAGAAAATGCCATAACTGTTGACACGTCGGGACACGGTACCCATGTGGCGGGAATTATGGCAGGAAATTTTGCGAGAGACAAAAGGAACAATATTGGAATTGCAACTAAAAGTGAAATCGTAGTAGTGAAACTTAATGATTCAAAAAATGGATTCTTTCGAACTACGGAACTGATGCTTGCCATAGAGTATCTTGCCAACAAAGCAGAGTACTATAACAAGCCAATGGCAATAAATATCAGTTTTGGAAATAATTACGGCTCTCACGATGGTACGTCATTATTGGAAACATACATAGATTATATGTGCGACAGAGAGGGAATAAGTGTTGTGGTTGGAAGCGGGTGATCATATTGTTCTTATTTATTTTGGAACTCCAAAGCCATACAGCTTATTTCAGGAAATATATATTGAATTGATTCCCGGAGGAGATTATCTTGCTCAGGGTATATGGCGGATAGAAATAACAGGCGAAAAAGTTAAGGCATATCTTATTAAAGGAACAAGAAAACTAAATGCATATTCCGTATATCCAAACAAAATAGCCGGCTTTGGGGCACTGTGTTTAAATAATGTAATAAATAATCTGAGATAAAAACTTCGGGATAAAAATAAAATATCATGTTAATAGTTGTATCCTCCAATATATTTATTTATACTTATAAATACATGATTGCCGATTGGATTTTAAGTTTTATAGGACTACGATTCTATATATGGCTACGATTCTATATATGACGGAAAATAATTATTGGCGACAGAGGAATAAAAATGATAAATTGGGAGGGAATATATGTACAAAAAAGATTATCCAAGACCTCAGCTTATGAGAGAGGAATGGAAACTGTTGAACGGAGAATGGAAGTTTTGTTTTGATGACGATAATACAGGAGAACGAAAGGGATGGAATAAAGGTATTGAAGGAGATTCAATGAATATAACTGTTCCCTTTACATACGAGACAAAGATGAGCGGTATCGGTGAAGAAAAGCGTCATGACTTTGTTTGGTATGAGAGAAAGTTTGACGTTCCTGAAGAAAAAATACAAAAGAAGATGCTGCTCCATTTTGAGGGAGTTGATTATGTTGCAAAAGTATTTGTTAACGGTGTGATGGTTGGAACTCATAAAGGTGCATATGCGCGATTCTCTTTTGATATATCACCATATATTAGAGCGGGTGAGAATACATTAGTTGTAAAAGCAGAGGATTCTTTCAGCCCGGGACAGCCGAGAGGCAAACAGAGGTGGAAAAATGAGAATTTTGGTTGTTGGTACGTTCAGACAACGGGAATCTGGAAGAGCGTCTGGATTGAATATGTTGAAAAAACCTACATAAAAGAAATAAAAACTACACCTGATATGCAGAATAAAAAAGTGGTATTTGATATTCTTACTGCCGGGGATATCTGGCAGGATGGATACACATTAGAAGCCACGGTCAGATACAAGGATATGCACATCAATTCCTCATCCTGCGTTGTTGCGACAGGTAATGCCCACATGGAGATATTCCTTGAACGTATGGACTTATTTGAGTGGGGTATTTTTTCATGGAACTGTGAACATCCTGATCTTTATGATGTCGATTTCAAACTCAAAAAAGATGATTGCATAATTGATGAGGTATATTCATATTTTGGAATGAGAGAAATCAAAATAGAGTGTGATAAAGTTTTATTGAACGGTGAACCACTCTATCAGAGGCTGATTCTTGATCAGGGATACTGGAAGAATTCTCATCTTACACCTCCTGATGAGGAAGCACTTATAAAAGATATTGATGCTGTGCTTGCAATGGGATACAACGGTGTGAGAAAGCATCAGAAAACAGAAGATGAGAGATTTTTGTACTGGTGTGATCACAAAGGACTATTGGTTTGGAGTGAAGTGGGAGCTGCATACAGATTTGATGATGATGCGGTTGAGGACTTTACAAATCAGTGGATGGAGATTGTGCGACAAAATTATTCTCATCCATCGATTATTACATGGACTCCTTTCAATGAGTCCTGGGGCATAGGTGCGGTTAAGAATGACAGAACTCATCAGCATTTTACAGAGGCTGTATATCATCTCACAAAATGTTTTGATCCTTACAGACCGGTTATTGTAAATGATGGTTGGGAACATACATGCTCAGATATTATAACCCTTCATGATTATGAAGAGAGTGGCGAGGTATTCTACAAGAGATACACAGAACATAAAGATGAAATTTTAGCCGGTGATATGTTCCATTGTGGATTCCGTTCTGCATTTGCAAAGGGATTTGAGTACAAAGGTCAGCCCGTTATCATAAGTGAATTCGGTGGAATTGCATTTAACGAAGACGGAGGTTGGGGTTACGGCAACAAAGTTAAGGATGAAGCAGACTTTGTTGCAAGATTTGACAGCATAACAGGTGCCATTAAGAAACTTCCGTATGTTTGCGGATTCTGTTACACACAGGTGTCTGATGTGCAGCAGGAGATTAACGGACTTCTGGATGAGGAGAGAAACTTCAAAATTAAACCGGAAATCATCAAAGCAATCAATACAAAATCAAATAAAGAATAATGGAAAGAAATGTCAATAAATCACAGGTTAATAATTTATGAGGTAATTAGATAAAAAAATACCGAAATCTGATAAGTGAATATCGGATTTCGGTATTTTTTGTCATACTTTATTTTTTGTATTTTTCAGCGTGGCTTGCAATAAGTGCTGCGTCGTTAAAGTAGTCAATTTGCATTGCTTTCTTAACTTCTGAAAGTGTCTGTGCAGCAACCTCTCGTGCAACTTCGCTTCCCTGTCTTAATATCTCATATACTGCAGGAATGTCTTTCTCGAATTCAGCGCGTCTTGCTCTGATTGGTGAAAGTTCTTCCTGAATGACATTGTTGAGGAACTTCTTAATCTTAACATCACCGAGACCGCCTCTCTGGTAATGTTCCTTAAGTTCGTCAAGGTTTGCATATTCAGGAAGGTATTCCTCAAAGTGCTTCTGATTAGAGAAAGCATCAAGATAAGTGAATACAGTGTTTCCTTCGATGTGTCCCGGATCGGAAATCTGAATATGAGTAGGGTCTGTGTACATGCTCATAATCTTTGTTTTAACGTCTTTTTCAGTATCGGCAAGATAGATGCAGTTTCCAAGTGATTTGCTCATCTTTGCTTTTCCGTCAGTGCCTGGAAGTCTCATACATGCGTCGTTTGATGGAAGCAGAGCTTCCGGCTCAACTAATACTTCATCATAAATTGAATTGAATTTTCTTACAATTTCACGGGTCTGTTCAATCATTGGAAGCTGATCATCTCCAACAGGAACTGTGTCAGCCTTGAAAGCTGTGATATCAGCAGCCTGACTGATTGGATAATTGAAAAATCCAACTGGAATACTTGCTTCAAAGTTTCTCATCTGGATTTCAGATTTAACAGTTGGATTTCTTTGAAGTCTTGAAACTGTAACAAGATTCATGTAGAAAAATGTGAGTTCTGTAAGTTCTGAAATCTGTGACTGTACAAATAAAGTTGATTTTGCAGGGTCAAGACCACAAGATAAATAATCAAGTGCAACCTCGATAATGTTCTGTCTGATTTTTTCAGGATTGTCAAAATTGTCAGTAAGTGCCTGGGCGTCTGCAATCATAATAAATATCTTTTCAAAATCACCTGAATTCTGTAATTCAACTCTTCTTTTGAGGGAACCAACATAGTGACCGACATGAAGTCTTCCGGTAGGTCTGTCTCCGGTTAATATAATCTTTCCCATAAATAAAATCCTCCGTATATATTAGATTACTTAAACCTTCTTCTTTAAGTAATTTTATTCCATCAACAAAGTTATCATAATTAATGGGGTATGTCAATTAAAATGCCGATTACGCAATTTGTGTAAATTGATGAATAACTATTACAAAAATAGTATGTTTATGTGAGAAATTGCTAGTAAAAATCCTAAAAAAGCGTTATTATATATGTATGGGATGAGAGATGAAAAAATAATAGGAGAGGAGGTATTGAGTTGTTTGGGTTTGGTGGCGACAAAAAACCAAAGGCTACCGTATTTGTTGATTATGAGCATTGGTATTACGGATACAGAAACCGATACCAGATGAAGCCAAATGTTGAAGAATGGCTGGAAGAACTCAGAAGTGAATATGATATTGAAAAACTTAGCATTTTTGGGGATTTTTCTGAGAACAATATTGGTAATGATTTAAAAAGATTAAGGGGGATATCAAAGAACATCGTTCACACGGCAAGCGAGAAAGATGGGATTGATAAAGATTTTACAGATGTAATAATGCTGGACGCAATATACAGGAGTGCAGCAAAAAAAGGAAAAGAAAAAGTTTATATTATTTTTACGGGAGATGCTCATTTTACAATGGCTGTGAAGTATCTCAAGGAACTTGGGAAAAAAGTTGTAATATATGGTGTTAAATTTGGATTTAGCAACAGATTGAAATCAGAGGCAACCAGTTATGTTGAAATGCCTAGACAGTCCCATGAGAAGAATCATTATAATGATTTGATTTTAGAGAGTTTATCTAAGATTAGAAGCTCAAAGAACAAGAGAAAGTTTGTCACATATTGGAAGACTGTCAAGAACGTTGCTGAGCGTAATCATGTACAGGAAGACAAAGTGAAGAATGCTTTGGATAATTTGATTAAACAAAAATATATCAATGAAAAACAGGTTACAGGCTATAAAGGGAAAAAGATGAAAGTTCTGTACGCTGATTGGGACAGAATGGAGTCTGACGGTATTTGGAATAGAAAAGGGAAGAACGAGTAATAGAAAAAATATGACTTTGTTAAGGAGTGTTTAGATGAAAAATAAAAGTGATTTAATTCTAGGTATTGCATCAGTTGGTTTTATTACTCAGTTTGGAGGAGGCTTTGCAAGCGGAGTTCAGATTAGAGAGTTTTTTATGAAGTATGGTATTTGGGCATTTATTATGCCGATAATAGCGCAACTTCTTATAGCATTTGTATTTGGAGTTGGATTGAAACTAGCCCACAAATACAGAACTTTCAACTATAGAGAGTTCTCAGACAGTGTTTTTGGAAAATACAAAGTCGTAATGTCTAATTTATACGAGATTGAATATGTTATTATTGTATGTCTTATTTCGGCTGTTACTTTTGCAACAGGAACAGCAATTTTGGGTAGCTTGTTCAAATTAGATAAGATGACATGCATCCTTATAGTTGGAGTGCTTCTGTTTATAATGACTATATTTGGTAGTGACTTTATAATGAATTATTCTTCTGTAATTACAGTTATTATAATATTTGCACTGGCTTTGGTTTTAGGACCGGCAATTTATTCTGCCAGAGATGTGTTTATAGAAGAATCAAGAGGTCTTGTTAATGAGTTTGTTTCTCAGGATGGTGCTACAAGAATGTCTGTATTTGCTATGGCATTTAAGTCTGCATTTATTTTTGCTATGTTCCAGATTGGAACTATTGGCTTTATGTTTCCACATGTAAGGGATGTTTCAGATGAAAGAGAAGTTAACAGTGCAATGATTGAGATGTTTTTTATTAATACCATAGTTACAGAACTGATTGTTGTAGGACTTGTTATTGCAAGTTCAATTGGAAGCGGCAAATACAATACAGTTCCAATCCTGGATCTTGCGATGGGACAGAATCAGACTATTATCGGTAATCTTATTTTGCTGATTGTGTTTATTGCTGCATTTACGACAGGTGTTAATCTTTTGGCAGGAGTAGTAGAGCGATTTATTTGGCTTATTGATAGAAAATGCAATGTTCCTGCTGCAAAAAGTACTATTTTTTATATTATGATTTCGTTAATATTTGTTATGGTAGCAATACTCATTTCGGAGATAGGAATCTCAAATATCGTTAGCACAGGTTATACTTATATCGGATATGCAACTGTATTTATTGTGTTTATTCCGTTTATTGTGTTGAGAATTTTCTTGAAATCTGATAAAGAAAAGAGATAGCGGATATACTATTCAATGCAAAGTGTTCCACAATAATGAAAGGAGAGTTAATATGGCAGTTATAGAAGTTACAGAGGCTAATTTTAAAAATGAAGTTCTTGAGAGTGATATTCCTGTTTTAGTTGATTTTTGGGCTGCGTGGTGTGGTCCTTGTAAGATGTTATCGCCTATAGTGGATAACGTGGCAGATGAGCAGGGAGACGTTAAGGTTTGCAAGATTAATGTGGATGATAATCTTAATATTGCAAGAAAGTATAACATTATGAGTATTCCAACTCTTGCATTGTTCAGAAATGGAGAAGTGGTAGCAACATCAATAGGAGTTATTTCAAAAACGGAAATTTTGGAGTTTATAGCTCAGTAAATATTTAATACTAATAAATATTCAAACGTCATTTGTGACGTTTGAATAAAATCACCCTGGAATAAAAAGTATTTCAGGGTATGATTTTGCAACGCAGTTATTTATTATTTTTTTGATTATGATTTATGAAGAGGAGACTAAACAAATGATATTAAACGAAACTTACACATTGGCAAACGGAGTTAAGGTACCAAAGATGGGACTTGGAACATGGCAGATACCTGATGGTGAAGAAACATACAATTCAGTTATGTGGGCGTTAAAAAACGGATACAGACACATTGATACTGCAATGGCATACGGGAATGAGGCAAGCGTTGGCAAGGCAATCAGAGATTTTGGTATTGCAAGAGAAGAAGTATTTGTCACCACAAAATTACCTGCTGAGCACAAAGGATATGATATAGCAAAAGAATGTTTTGAAAAATCAATGGAAGCACTTGATTTAGGATATATTGATTTGTATTTAATCCATGCACCATGGCCGTGGGATCAGTGGGGAAAAGATTGCACAAAAGAAAATGTTGAAATATGGAAAGCTTTTGAAGAAATATATGCAACAGGAAAGGCAAGAGCAATCGGAGTGTCTAATTTTGAGCCTAAACATCTTAATCCGATACTTGAAATGTGTAATGTTGTTCCTATGGTTGATCAGATTTGCTTCCATATAGGAAACAGCCAGAAAGAGACGGTGGCATTGTTAAAAGAAAAGAACATTCAGCTTATGGCTTACTCACCTCTTGCAACAGGCAGAATTATCGGTGACGAAGCAATTGTCGAAATGGCAGACAAATACGGTGTCACACCTGCACAGTTGTGCATAAGATATTGTATACAAAACAATGCAATAGTCATACCAAAGTCTACAAAAGAACAGAGAATAATAGACAACGCAAAAGTAGATTTTGTGATTGGTGATGAAGATATGGTTTTGTTAAATAACAAATAAATAATATATGGAGAGTACGATGAATAAAAAGATAATTTCGATATTATGTGCTACGGCTATAATCTGTTCAAATATAAATATTGTGGGGAATGACAAGATTGTATTTGGAGCAACATACAGTGCAAATAACAGAGCTTATGCTCAGGAAGAAACAGCATGCGTATATGACACTAATAATGCAGATATATATACTACCGGGACAGCTGAGCTTGAAGGCAAGTCAGTGCTAGATGGTAAGAGTGAGACTACCTCAATTATTAACAAAGAGACTGAAAGTGAAACAGTAAGCGAGACAGTTTCCGAGACAATAAGCGAGACAGTTTCAGAGACAGTTTCAGAGACAGTCACTGAGATAATAACAACTGAGCCGGTTACTACTCAGGTTGAGACTACAACCAAGGGAAAAATCAAAGCCTGGGAAAAATATGATGGAAAGTATTACAATGACAAAAAAATAGTGATTGAGGGTGCTGTTTCAAAAGGTATTGACATTAGTAAGTACCAGGGGACTATAAATTGGGAAAAGTTATCCAAAGAAGATGTTTCTTTTGTAGTTATCAGATGTGGATACGGATCTGATATCAAATCCCAGGACGATCCTAATTTTAAAAAGTACGTAGAGGCTTGTGAAAAATACAAGATACCGTATGGCGTTTATCTGTATTCTTATGCAGTAAATGAGAAGATGATAAAGAGTGAAGTTGATCACACTTTAAGACTTCTTAAGAGTGTTAAGGCAAAACCACAGCTTCCGGTTTATCTTGATATGGAAGATAATTCTACTTTTAAGGTGGCCAACAAGAAGTTATGCGCGTTAGCTGATTATTACTGTAAGAGTATTAAGATGGCAGGATACGATGCGGGAGTATATGCAAACCTTAGCTGGTGGACATACAAGCTTACTGATCCTGTGCTTAACCAGTGGTACAGATGGGTGGCACAGTACAATTCGGCGTGTGGATATAGAGGCTTATATCAGATGTGGCAGTATACGTCCACAGCAAAATTCAATGGTATAAACGGAAACGTTGATGCAAACTTCTACTACAATTCGTATTGTACAACTCATTCCGGAGGTAAATGGATTACTAAAAAGAAGCCTACATTGTTTGAATACGGAGAGAAGAGATATATATGTAACAAATGTGGTCTGTGTACAAAAATCGAACGAATTGCAAAGTTAAAGCCTACCGGAAAATTAAACAAGAAATCAATCACTTTAAAAGTCAGAAAGCAATACAAAAAACTTAAGGTCAAGAAAATGACGGCAGGTGATTATGTTGTAAAATACAAATCATCAAATAAAAAAGTTGCAAAAATATCAAGCAGAGGAGTAATAACTGCAAAGAAGAAAGGTAAAGCAACTATTACCGTTACTTTGAAAAGCGGATTGAAGCTCAAGATGACTGTTAAAGTCAAAAAAAGATAATAGTCTTTAGGAGCAAGAACGCGGAGGCGTTCTTGAATAAATATTTATAAGCAGAGGAACCAATGATATGGATTATATTGAAGCTGCAAGCAGTTTGTTAAATACAGTGAAAAGGTGCGTGTCACCTTTTCACGTTGTAAAGATGGCTGAAGAAAGATTAGAAAAAGCGGGATTTACAAAACTTAGTCTGAATGAGAAATGGAATATTTCTTACAATGGGAAGTATTATATAAATGTATATGATACTTCTTTTGTTGCATTTACTGTTGGTGCAAAACTTGAAGGTGAAAAGAAAATCAGAATCGCAACGGCACACAATGATTTTCCTTGTCTTCGAATCAAACCTAAATGTGAAATAAAAGAAGGCGATTATTTAAAACTGAATGTTGAGGTCTATGGTGGTGCTATTCTAAATACATGGTTAGACAGACCGCTATCTGTTGCAGGAAAGGTTGTAGTAAAAGGAGGAACTGCTTTTTCCCCGAAAGTAAGATTTTTTGATGCAGGAAAGCCGGTACTTGTTGTCCCAAATCTGGCACCTCACATTAACAGAGATATAAACAAAGGCTATGAATATAATAAACAAAAAGATATGCTTCCTATTATTGATGTTATTGACGGTGAAATAAATGAGGATGATTATCTGATAAAATACATTTCAAAAGAGATTGATGTGAATCCCGAAGATATACTTGATGTGGAACTTGTTGCATATCAGTATGAGGAAGGCTGTTTTGCAGGTGCAAATCAGACCATGATTTCATCGCCTAGACTTGATAACATTACATCTGTTGAAGCCTGTCTGTTTGGAATGGAGAATGCAGTACGAGAGAATGGTATCAATTTGATAGCCATGTTTGATAATGAAGAAATCGGAAGTGGAACAAAGCAGGGGGCAGCATCTCTTGTTCTCAATATGATTCTTGAGAGAATATATATTTCTCTTGGAATAAGCAGGGAAGAGTTTCTTGCTGATGTTTCGGAAGGATTTATATTGTCTGCTGACGTGGCTCACTGTCTTCATCCAAATTATACTGAAAAGAATGACATTACTCAGAAAGCCATGCTTAATAAAGGTGTTGTTATAAAAAAAGATTCCTCACAAAAATATGCAAATGACAGTGAGGGAGTTGCTATAGTTAAGAATCTCTGTGAAAGGGCAGGAGCCAGCTGTCAGCTGTTTTCAAACAGATCTGATGCTACGGGAGGCAGTACACTTGGGTCAATAATTTCCAGATCCTTACCTATGAGGACTGTGGATGTCGGGGTTCCAATACTTGCAATGCACTCAGCCAGAGAACTTATGGGAATAAAGGATCAGTTGGCACTTGATAAGTTGATAAAGGAACTGTTTTGTAATTATAAAAGAATGTGTTAAAAGGCTTTATACATTCTTTTATAATTACAGTGTAACAAACATCTGTTGCAATAATTTAATAATAGTATATAATTGAATGGTATATAACTATTTAGGGATAAGTGAGGTATTTATGAGCAAGATCAAAATTGTCACAGACTCAGCCAGTGATATTTTAGATAAATACGTAAAAGAGTACGATATTGAAGTGATACCTTTCAAGGTTGTTGTTGGTGATAAGTCATATGTCAGCAATGAAGATTTTGACAACGAAGGGTTCTACAATATTTTGGAATCTTATGAGGGGATTCCTTCAACATCACAGATAACACCATTTGAATTTGAAGAATTTTATAATAAGAAGTTTGAAGAAGGTTATACTGATATTGTGTTAGTATTGATTAATTCTCAGGGATCAGCCACATATAATAATTCGATTATGGCAAAGGATAACTTTTTCGAAGAACATCCGGAAGCAGAAGGTAAGATGAATATTCATACTTTTGATGGAAAGTCATACAACTGTGGATATGGTTGGGCAGTAATTGAAGCTGCTAAGATGGTTCAGGAAGGAAAAGAACTGGAGGAGATCCTTGAAGCAATTAAAGAAAAACTTTCTAAGACCAGCATATATTTTGGAATGTATTCATTGACGTACGCTGCAAAGTCGGGTAGAATACCTAGTGCGGCGGCATTTGTTGGCGAAACTATAGGATTAAAGCCGGTTATGAAAATATGGGATCATGAGATAATCACTGCAGGAAAAGTTCGTGGTGAGAAGAAACTTATGAGTAACATAGTATCAATGGCTATAGAGGAGATGGAAGAAGGATCTCCTTACACTGTTATCTATGGAAACGACAAAACAGTTGCTGATGAATTAGCTGAAAGACTCACAAATGAGTTGGGATATCCGCCTGTTTATGAGTTTCAGATAGGTGCTGCAGTTGCAATTAATGCAGGACCAAAGGTTGTTGGAGTTGGTTTTAACTCTAAGAACAGAACCTCTGATTAAGGGGTAGTAAAGGTTTCGACAGGGGCTATGCAGCTGGAGAAGCGAGTCGTATGCAATGCGTTAAATGGCAAACTAATAATAAACGCTGAAGATAATTTAGCATACGCTGCCTAATTGCGGCAGCAGTCCGACCTAGTGCACCTACACATTAGGACCCGGGCTTCGATTATGTAGGAAACGACGTTAGCAAAGCTTTGAGCTATCGGGCGTATTATGAAGCTACTAAAGCTGTCAGGTTGTCTGTTACCGGATAGTGGAGGGAATGTCAATCAACAGACTACACTCGTAGAAGTACAGGGAATTGGTTTTTGGACACGGGTTCGACTCCCGTCTACTCCATAGAAGAACTCCTTATTTTAAGGGGTTCTTTTTATTGTGTGTCAAGTTTTGTGTCAAGTTTTTCGTTTATCTGCTCAAAGTAACCGTTTATTTCATCCGTATATTTCTGCGCAAAGTCTGAAATAGAACGTCTGTATATCTGTTTTAATACTCTATCAGAAGCCCAGCCACCACGTTGCTGCAGGATGACGTCAGGAATGTTCTTCATGTGCATTATGCTGACAGAGTAAGCTCTAAGGTCATGGAATCTAAAATGATTAACATCCAGCTTTTTAACAGCATCAATAAATCTTTTTGATATAACATCCGGAGAAATAGTCACTATATTGCCTTTTTCCGGAAATGAATTAACTACGAATTTTGGCAACTGAATAGTCCTAGTAGAAGCAGTAGTTTTTGTTGCTTTTAAAACAGTAGTTCCGTCCGGCAATTCTACAAGAGCCTTGTTGACAATGATTGAATTACCTTTTACGTCATCTGTGGTCAATCCGCATATCTCTGAACGTCTTAAAGAACCATAGGCACCTAGATAGACCGCAATAACCATGTCTGTATCACCTTTTTCTTTGAAGTGGGTAATCACTTTTAGTACTTCTTCATCTGTTGGAGTATAGAGCAGTTTTTGTTCTCTCTGTGGTAACTTAACATCATACCTCTGTTTAAGGTGGTAGTGGTCCAGTGCAGCCATAAGCAATCCCCATGAATTAGCAACGGTCTTTGGGGAGAGTTTCATAGCGAGTCCGTCAATCCACATTTGGAGCTTGTCTGATGTCAATTTGTCTGTATATACATCCTTAATCAAATCAAAATGATTCCTTAAATCACATCTATAGCCGCTCACAGTAGTAGGACTGAGCGATTGGCTCTTTATGTCTATATAATTGCTGACAAGAGCTTCAATAGTCATAGTCGGAAGAGCTTCTTTCTTCGTTAATGAGTATTGAGTGGCCAAGTATTCAGCTTCCTTTTTTGTTGGAGCAGTAAAGGACTTAACATGATCCTTCCCGTCAGAGTCTGTATAATCGAAAACTCGTACTCTCCAATTACCTGATGGGAGTTTCTTAGCTTTTGCCATATTTCATCATCCTTTCTATTTTTTTTGTATAAAAATAACACCCAGCCATTTGCCAGATGTCTCAAAAGATGATAAAATATCCTTGTCGATGGGATAACATTTTATGTTGTCTTTTGAGGGATCATCTGTAATGGATGGTCTCTTCTTGATTTATTAACAAGAATCATATATAATGGTTTTAACAAGAGAACCGAAAGCTAGGTGTGAGCTAGCTTCTGGTTGGATAGTTGTTAAAGAGTAACGCCTACCATGACCAGTGAGAGGGCGTTACTTTTTTGCGTTAAATTTAAGAATAGTTAACACAAGAGTAATAACGTAACAAAGCATAATTACGAAATCAAAAAGATTATCATATGTAACCATTGGCATCAGCTCCTTTCGTAAAACTCAGAAGCTAACCAACCGCCCCTTCGGTTCCCTGGGTAAAATCACTATATATATTTCAAGGTTCTATCAAGAACAGTGTGCTAACAGTTCTATATTGTCAGCATCTGTCTTGTCAAAATCATTCCCAATAATATGACTCATAGCATGAATAAAAGCTTTCTGCTGCAGTTCACGATTGAGATTAACATCAATGAATATAGAGTAGCTGTCATCTTCGTTCCTGGTAACGCATTCATTTGTTCTGCCAGCAAGTGATATAAGATGAACAGTATAATTAATTCCTTTGTATTCCATTTATTTCACATTCCTTTAAGATTTCCATACTGTTTTTAGTTTCATATAAATTTTAACAAAATATATGTCCGTTTTTATTCTCTGTTTTGTTCCTTGCGTTTTAGAGCAAGAAGCATATTATGAACTGTGCTCAAATCTTCCGGATCAGCATCCTTGGCTGTGTCAAACAGAAGTCTTAATTCTTTGTTTTCGAATATCTCTTGAGCTATTGCTGAGGTTTCTTCGTTGAGATAGTAGTGTTCCTGTTCTTGGTTTGATTTGTCCTCCATTAAGTCACTTCTATTAATTGAAAAATAATCACATAGTTTATCAATTTTTGACATTCTTGGAGTTTTTATACCTTTTTGCCAATTTGATATTGTAGCTTGAGAAACTCCAATATAATCAGCGAGTTCTTGCTGTGTAGTATGATTTATTTCCATATAGTAACTAATACGTTTAGCGATTAGCTCATTTAATTCTTGTTCAGGCATAACAATTTTCCTCCTAATTTAGTATAAATAATCTCTCGGAATCTTTAAGCCAGTAAATTCAAGGCTTTCAGATTCCTTTTTTTATAAAATCCCCCACTTTTTTTGTCAAAAACACTTGACAAATTTTCGAAAAAATGCGGCGCTACGCGCCCTTGTTAATAAGGTAT
>JAILRH010000079.1 GCA_024698345.1 Lachnospiraceae bacterium
AAATAAGGAGTTGTAAAGGCAATTAAGCCCGGAAATGTAACAATCACGGTAAATAGTGCAGCAAAAAGCGCAAATGTGAAAGTAACATTTAATCCTGCAAAGGTAAAAGCAGTATCAGCTACATCAGGCATTGATCAGGCCAAAGTTACATGGACTAAGGTAAAGAATGCAACAGGATATGAAGTATACTGCTCAACAACTGAAAAGAAAGGCTTCAAGAAAGTTGCGACCGTAAAAGGCGGATCAGTAACAAGTGTTGATTTGAAGGATTTAAAATCCGGAACATATTATTTCAAGGTTAAAGCATTAGCAAAAGCAGGAAAAAAGACATTAAAGAGTGATTACTCAAAAGCCTCAGAAGCAGTTAAAGTATGGACACTTACATGGTCAGATGAATTTAATGGCAACTCACTTGATACTAACAATTGGTCATTTGAGAAAGGACAGACAGGTTGGGGTAGTGCAGAGTACACCTTATATACTACAGACGGAAGCAATTGCAAACTGGCAGATGGTAATCTGGTTATCATACCAAGAATACAATACAATAAAGAAACTAAAAAGTTTAATGCTAGCTCCGCAACTTCCGCAAGGATTAATACAAAAGGCAAAAAAGAATTCACATATGGTAAGATAGAGATTCGCGCAAAAGCATCAAAGGCTATTGGAACTTGGTCTGCAGGATGGATGTTAGGTGCTGATTGTGACACAAATATTTGGCCAAAATGTGGTGAGATTGATATCATGGAAGGAATGAGCGGTGGAGTTCCACAGGCAATCCACTGTGAATACTTCAACAACCAGGCTACAGCTCCTGGTGGAAACAAGAATTATGATACAGGACTTACACAGGCAAAAGCTGCAGAAGATTTCCACACATATACAGCATTATGGAATGAGACATCAATCGAATTCTCAGTAGACGGTAAACGTGTTGGATTATATGATCCATCAAAATACAAAGAAGATATCAGAGAGAAATGCTGGCCATTCAACCACGACTTTTTCTTAAACTTGGACTGTACAATCGGTGGAAATGCGACAGGTTTATATTACTTTACAAAGCCATATGATGCTACAGGCTGGACAGTCGTAAAAGAAGATGGCAACATCCAGACATTGGAAGATTACTTCTATATTGACTATGTGAGAGTATATCAATAATGTAACAAGAAAAATTCGAGTAAAACTAAGAATTAGATGTCCCCCTCCTCTAAACAAAGTGAAGGAGGGGGAAATATAACATATCGTTATGGCTTTTGACATACATATAAAAGTAGGTTAAAAGATACTTTTGATTAATTATCGCAAGTTATAACTGCACAAAACAAAATATTATTAAGTTTTAAGTGGGAGATAATTTGTTTAATTAAATTTGGCTCTTTACATATTAAAATATTTTTGCTGTTTTTATCAGGTTATATTGACATTCATTTTTTGTGGTGTATATAATTAATCATGTTTAAAAGACATATTGATTAGGCACAGAGACAATTGTGACTGATTCTATGATTTATATTGATTTTGAAAAGCAAGGGCGCTTTGAGTAATGGACTCAAAGTGCCTTTTTTACATTTCTTAGCATCCCCCAATTAATATGTGCTATTAAATGTAAATCTTGAGTTTTAGGAGGACTGAAATATGGTAAATCAATTGGAAAAAATTGAACAAAACGGATTGTACAACAAAAGTTTTGAACATGATAACTGTGGTATCGGCGCAGTGATTGATATCAAGGGAAGACCGGGACATCAACTGGTGTGCGATGCATTGTCAATAGTTGAAAATCTCGAGCACAGAGCAGGTAAGGATGCTGAGGGAAAGACCGGTGACGGTGTAGGTATTCTCACACAGATTCCGCATAAATATTTCAAAAAGATAATGAAAGAAAACGGTGTTGATTTGCCGGATAAGAGACAGTACGGTGTGGGAATGTTTTTCTTTCCACAGAATGATCTGGACATGAGACAGGCAAAATCAATGTTTGAGATAATTGTAAAAAAAGCAGGACTCAAAATTCTTGCATGGCGAGAGGTGAACACAAGTCCTGAGGTGCTTGGAAATACAGCCAAAGAATGTATGCCTCATATCTCACAGGTATTTATTGAGAGACCTGTGAGCGCAAAGACAGACCTTGAGTTTGACAGAATGCTCTACATTATAAGAAGAGAGTTTGAGCAGAGTAATGTAAATACATATGTGCCATCTCTTTCATGCAGAACTATTGTATATAAGGGAATGTTCTTAGTAGGACAGCTTAGAACATTTTTCAACGATTTACAGGATGAGGATTATGAGTCAGCCATTGCCATGGTTCATTCAAGATTCTCAACAAATACAGCTCCAAGCTGGAACAGAGCTCATCCAAACAGATTTATCGTTCACAACGGTGAGATAAATACAATCAAGGGGAATGCAGATAAGATGCTTGCCCGTGAGGAGACAATGCACACAGATACATTTTCGGATGAGGACATGACAAAGGTTCTTCCTGTTATTTCACAGAGCGGTTCAGACTCTGCAATGCTTGATAACACATTAGAATTTCTTGTTATGAGTGGAATTGACCTTCCTCTTGCGGCAATGATTGCAATTCCGGAACCTTGGGCTCATAATGATACCCTTTCACAGGAGGAAAGAGATTTCTATCAGTATTACGCAACAATGATGGAGCCATGGGACGGTCCGGCATCAATCCTTTTCTCGGACGGCGACGTAATGGGAGCTATCCTTGACAGAAACGGACTCAGACCTTCAAGATATGTAATCTGCGATGACGGAAGACTTATTCTTTCATCAGAAGTGGGAGTGCTTGATATTGACGAAGAGCACATTGTCAAAAAGGAAAGACTTCATCCGGGTAAAATTCTTCTGGTAGATACAGTGGAAGGAAGAATTTACGAGGATTATGAAATAAAAGAAAAATATGCAGGAAAGGAACCATATGGCGAATGGCTTGATATGGGACTTATCCACCTTGCAGATATAAAGATTCCTAACATGAAGGTACCGGAGCTTTTAGGTGAAGATAGAAAGAAACTCCAGAAGGCATTTGGATACACATATGAAAATTATTATGAAGGAATCAGAAACATGGCTCTTAACGGCACCGAGAAGATCGGCTCAATGGGCGTTGATACTCCTATAGCTGCACTCTCAGAACAGTATCAGCCATTGTTCTACTATTTCAAACAGTTATTTGCTCAGGTTACAAATCCACCAATTGATGCACAGAGAGAGGAAATTGTAACATCGAGAACAGTGTATGTCGGAAAGAACGGTAACCTCTTAGAGGAGAAACCTGAGAACTGTCACGTGCTTGAAATAGATAATCCAATTCTTACAGATCTTGATTTGCTTAAGATTGAGCATATGAAGAAAGAGGGATTCAATGTAAAGAAAGTGCCAATCATTTACTACAAGAGCACACCGATGAAAATGGTGTTAAAGCATTTGTTTGTTGAAGTTGACAAAGCTTACAAAGAGGGAGCAAATATCATTATTCTCTCAGACAGAGGTGTTGATGAAAACCATGTGGCCATTCCGTCGCTTCTCGCAGTTGCAGCAGTGCATAAGCACCTTGTTGAAACAAAGAAATGTACAGCAATGTCACTTATTCTTGAATCAGGAGAACCAAGAGAGGTACATCATTTTGCAACACTTCTCGGATATGGTGCTTCAGCAGTCAATCCTTATCTTGCCCATGCAACAATCGCAGAGCTTATTGAGGATGGAAATCTGGATAAAGATTATTATGCAGCAGTTGATGATTATGACAATGCAATATTATTCGGAATCGTAAAGATTGCATCAAAGATGGGTATTTCCACAGTTCAGTCTTACCAGGGAAGTAAGATATTTGAAGCAATTGGTATTTCAGATGAAGTTATAAATGAGTATTTCACCGGAACTGTAAGTAGAATCGGAGGTATTACTCTTGAAGATATTGAGAAAGCTCAGGATGCTCAGCACAGTCACGCATTTGATCCTCTTGGACTATCAGTAAATCTTGAATTATCTGCAACAGGCAGACACAAATTAAGAAGCGGTGGAGAGAATCACAGATACAATCCTCAGACAATTCACATGCTTCAGCGCTCGGTAAGAGAGGGAAGCTACGAACTGTTTAAAGAATACACTCAGATGGTTGATTCTGAAAAGACAGGTTATTTAAGAAGTCTTCTTGAATTTGAATATCCAAAAAACGGTGTTTCAATTGATGAGGTAGAGAGCGAAGAGTCAATCGTTCAGCGTTTCAAGACAGGTGCTATGTCTTACGGTTCAATTTCAGAGGAAGCACATGAAACATTGGCAATTGCCATGAACAGACTTCACGGAAAGTCAAACAGTGGCGAGGGCGGTGAGAGTGAGGAAAGAATTCTCTCAGCAGGAACAAAGAATGACAGAAGCTCAGCAATCAAGCAGGTTGCCAGCGGACGTTTTGGAGTTACGGAAAGATATCTTGTCAGCGCAAAAGAGATTCAGATAAAGTTAGCTCAGGGTGCAAAACCCGGTGAAGGAGGACACCTTCCTGGAAAGAAAGTTTATCCGTGGATTGCAAAGACAAGACATTCAACACCGGGTGTGAGTCTTATCTCACCACCACCACACCATGACATCTATTCAATAGAAGATTTGGCGCAGCTTATTTACGATTTGAAAAATGCAAATAAGAATGCACGTATTTCAGTAAAACTTGTTTCCGAGTCAGGAGTAGGTACAGTTGCAGCGGGTGTAGCAAAAGCAGGAGCACAGGTTGTGCTTGTATCGGGTTACGACGGAGGAACAGGAGCTGCGCCACTTAGTTCGATACACAATGCAGGACTTCCTTGGGAATTAGGACTTGCAGAGACACATCAGACACTTATTGCAAACGGACTTAGAAATCAGGTTGTGATAGAAACAGACGGTAAGTTAATGAGCGGAAGAGATGTTGCAATTGCAGCAATTCTAGGAGCAGAGGAATTCGGATTTGCCACAGCACCACTTGTAACAATGGGTTGTGTAATGATGAGAGTATGTCAGTCTGATACATGCCCTATGGGTATTGCGACACAGAATCCTGAACTTAGAAAGAGATTTGCAGGAAAACCTGAGCATGTTGAAAACTTTATGATTTATGTGGCAAGAGAATTCAGAGAGTACATGGCAAAATTGGGAGTGAGAACAGTTGATGAATTAGTCGGAAGAACCGATTTACTTAAAAAGAAATCTGATGTTACGGAAGATGAAGCAAAGATTGATCTTTCAAAGATTCTCTGTGACATGTCAGAGGTTGGCAGAGAAAATGCCACATTCAATCCGGCATTTGCATATGATTTCAAATTAGAGGAAACAAAAGACGAGAGCTTACTTTTGAATTCAAAAGATATCAAAGCATCAATCAGTAAGGGAAAGAAGAGCGTAATAGACGTTGATATTACAAATACAGACAGAACTTTTGGAACATTACTTGGATCAGAGATAACAAGAAAACATCCTGAAGGTCTTGAAGATGACACAATCACAGTAAACTGTAAAGGGTCCGGTGGACAGAGTTTTGGAGCTTTCATTCCAAAAGGACTTACCCTTAAGATAAGCGGTGACAGTAATGACTACTACGGAAAAGGTCTTTCAGGCGGAAAACTTATTATAAATGTTCCGGAGAAAGCAAAGTACAATCCGGGTGAGAACATTATAATCGGAAATGTTGCACTCTACGGTGCCACATCCGGTGAAGCTTATATCGCAGGTATGGCAGGTGAGAGATTCTGTGTAAGAAACTCAGGTGCACTTGCGGTAGTAGAAGGTGTTGGCGAGCACGGATGCGAGTACATGACAGGTGGATGCGCAGTAATACTTGGACCTACAGGTAAGAACTTTGCAGCCGGAATGAGCGGCGGTATTGCATACGTATTAGATGAACATAACAAACTTTACAGAAACTTAAACAAGCAGCTTGTCAGCATGGAAAGTGTAGAAGACAAGGGCGACATTGAGGAATTGAAACGAATTATTGAAAAGCACGTTGAATACACAGGTTCTAAAAAAGGAAAAGAAGTTCTTGATGATTTTGATGAGTACATCAAACATTTCAAGAAAATCATCCCTACAGATTACAAGGAAATGAAACGTCTTATTTCAGAAGCAAAGCTTGCGGGATTCGACGACGAGCAGGCAGCAATAGAGGCATTCAAGAAATTTAACAATTAAAAGTTTCAAAAAGTATACATTTTCAAAAATTGAAATTATATAGGAGGTTGTTATGGGAAAACCAACAGGATTTTTAGAATATGAGAGAGTTGATGCTCCAATTATAGAAGAAGAAAAAAGAGTTAAGAATTTTGATGAGTTTCACGGAATGTTACCAATTGATAAGCAGCGTGAACAGGCGGCAAGATGTATGGACTGCGGCGTTCCGTTTTGTCAGGCAGGACTTATGATTGCGGGCATGGTTTCAGGATGCCCTCTTCACAATCTTATTCCGGAAACTAATGAACTTGTTTACAAGGGAAAGTTGGAGCAGGCCTACAACAGACTTGCAATAACTCACAGTTTTCCTGAATTTACGAGTAGAGTATGTCCGGCACTTTGTGAGGCAGCATGTACATGTTCTCTTCACAATGAGGCGGTTACAGTTAAAGAAAATGAGAAGGCGATAATTGAGTACGCTTTTGAAAACGGACTTGTTAAGGAAGAGATTCCTCAGGTTAGAACAGGAAAGAAAGTTGCGGTTGTAGGAAGCGGTCCTTCGGGACTTGCGGCTGCACAGCTTCTCAACAGAAGAGGTCATGAGGTGACTGTCTATGAGAGAAGCGACCGGGCAGGAGGCCTTCTTCGTTATGGAATTCCTAATATGAAGTTGGACAAGAAGGTGATTGACAGAAGAATTGCCATGATGGAAGAGGCCGGAATCAAATTTGTATATAACGCAAACGTGGGCGGCACAGCAAATGCAGGAAACTCAGGCAAAGAAAACAGCAATGTGGGAAGTGACAGATTATCAAAAAACACAGCAACTAATATTGATGCAGCAAAACTCAAAGAAGACTACGACAGTGTAGTACTTGCATGCGGAGCTTCAAATCCAAGAGATATTGCAGCTCCGGGCAGAGATGCAAAGGGAATTTATTTTGCAGTGGATTTTCTTGGAACAGTAACTAAGAAACTTCTTGATTCAGATTTTAAAGAGTATCCTTTTGAGATGGCAAAGGATAAAGATGTTATCGTAATTGGCGGTGGTGACACCGGAAATGACTGTGTTGGAACATGTATGCGTCTTGGAGCAAAGAGTATTCTTCAGCTTGAGATGATGCCACAGGCAGCAGCAAAGAGACTTCCAAACAACCCATGGCCGGAATGGCCAAAGGTCTTAAAAACAGACTACGGTCAGGAAGAAGCAGCGTGGAAATTTGGTTCTGATCCAAGAATGTATCAGACAACAGTAAAGGAATTTATCAAGGACGACAAGGGCAACCTCAAGGAAGTTGTTATCGTATCCCTTGAGCCAAAGAAAGATAAGAAAACAGGAAGAATCATAATGGCAGAAAAGCCGGGCACTGAAAAGACAGTTCCTGCACAGTTAGTACTTATATGCGCCGGATTCCTTGGAAGTGAGCAGTATGTAACAGAGAACTTTGGTGTGGAAACAGATCAGAGAACAAACGTAAAGACAGAATGTGGCAAGCATGCAACATCTATTCCGGGCGTTTACGTGGCAGGAGATATGCACAGAGGACAGTCCCTTGTTGTCTGGGCAATCGCCGAAGGAAGAAGTGTTGCAAAAGAAGTTGATGAGGCCCTCATGGGATACACAAATGTGTAGAAACATATAATTAGAATTTCATGCACATTAAAAAGTAGATGTGAAGAAAACAAGGAGTATATTATGGTTAAGGTTAATGATAATTATTTGAAACTTCAGGGAAGTTATCTCTTCTCAAATATAGCAAAAAAAGTAAACGGATATGTTGAAGCACATCCGGAAGCAAAAATAGTAAGACTTGGAATCGGCGATGTTACTCAGCCGATAGCACCTGAAATAATCAACACTTTACATGAAGCTGTTGATGAAATGGGAAATGCAGATACATTTAAGGGATACGCACCGGATTTAGGATATGAATTCCTGAGAAATGCAATTTCCGATTATGATTACAAAAAGAGAGGATGCAGCATTGATCCTGATGAAATATTTGTTTCAGATGGTGCAAAGTGTGACTGCGGAAACATTCAGGAAATTTTCAGTGTCGAAAACAGAATAGCAGTGTGTGATCCTGTTTATCCTGTGTATGTGGATTCAAATGTAATGGCCGGAAGAGCCGGTGATTATGACAAGTCAACTGAAAAATACAGCAGCGTAATATATATGCCATGTAAGGAAGAAAACGGATTTATGCCTGAGTTTCCTACAGAGGTACCTGATCTCATTTATCTTTGCTTCCCAAATAATCCGACAGGTGCAGTGATGACAAAGGATAAATTGCAGGAGTGGGTTGATTACGCAAACAAAAACGGCTCAATAATTCTCTATGATTCAGCTTACGAGGCGTTCATCTCAGAGGATAATGTACCTCACAGTATTTTTGAATGCGAGGGAGCAAGAACATGTGCAATTGAGTTCAGATCATTCTCAAAGACTGCAGGATTTACAGGCCTTAGACTTGGATACACAGTAATTCCTAAAGACCTTGTGGTTGACGGAGTAAAACTCTGGGATTTGTGGGCAAGAAGACACGGAACAAAGTATAACGGAGCTCCGTATATCATTCAAAAAGCAGGTGCAACAATTTACACACCTGAGGGAAGAAAACAAATCGAACAGCAGATTGCATACTATATGGAAAATGCAAAATACATTTACAATGGTTTAAAAGAAGCAGGTTACAGCGTGTCAGGCGGCGTGAATGCACCTTATATCTGGCTCAAGACACCTGACAACATGACTAGCTGGGAATTCTTTGATTATCTGTTGGAAAAAGCAAATGTTGTGGGAACACCGGGTTCCGGATTCGGACCAAGTGGCGAGCACTTCTTCCGTCTTACAGCATTTGGAAGCAGAGAGAATACAATCGAAGCAGTTGACAGAATTAAGAATTTATAAAGAAAATGGAGTAGAATCATGGCAAAGTATATTTTTGTGACCGGAGGTGTTGTTTCCGGCCTGGGAAAAGGAATAACAGCAGCATCGCTTGGAAGATTGCTGAAAGCTAGGGGACTGAAAGTAGCAGCGCAAAAACTGGATCCGTATATCAATGTTGACCCGGGTACAATGAGCCCGTATCAGCACGGAGAGGTGTATGTAACGGAGGACGGTGCCGAAACTGACTTGGATTTGGGCCATTACGAGAGATTCATTGATGAAAATCTTAACAAATATTCAAACCTCACTTCCGGAAAAGTATACTGGAATGTTCTTAACAAAGAGAGACGTGGAGAATATCTTGGATCAACAGTTCAGGTTATTCCTCATATTACAAATGAGATAAAAGAATTCGTGTACAGAGTAGGAAATGAGAGCGACGCTGATGTTGTAATAACGGAGATTGGCGGAACGATAGGTGATATTGAGTCACAACCGTTTTTGGAAGCAATCAGACAGATATCTCTTGAGGAAGGAAAAGAGAACAGTTTGTTTATTCATGTGACATTAGTTCCATATCTTCGTGGTTCTGATGAACACAAGTCAAAACCTACACAGCATTCAGTTAAAGAACTTCAGGGAATGGGAATTAATCCGGACATCATAGTGCTTAGATGTGACGAACCACTGGAGGAAAACATATTCAAGAAAATCTCAATGTTTTGTAACGTGGAGGAGGACTGTGTTATTGAAAATATAACACTGGATAGTCTTTATGAGGCACCGTTAATGCTTGAGAAGTCAAAACTTTCCGGTGTTGTTTGCAGAAAACTGGGACTTGAGACTAAAGAACCTGACCTGACAGAGTGGAAAGAACTGGTACATAATATCAACAACATCAACAAAGAGGTTACAATCGGTCTGGTTGGAAAGTACGTTCAACTTCACGACGCTTATCTGTCAGTGGCAGAGGCACTTCACCATGCCGGATTTTTGTACAATGCCCATGTAAATATCGATTGGATTGATTCTGAGGAACTAAATGAAGAAAATTACCGGGAGAGACTTGGGAAAGTACAGGGAATAATAGTTCCCGGCGGATTTGGAAACAGAGGTACGGAGGGGATGATTCTTGCAGCAGAATATGCGAGAACAAACAAAGTTCCTTACCTTGGAATCTGTCTTGGAATGCAGATTGCAGTTATTGAATTTGCAAGAAATGTGGCCGGAATCAGCGATGCATGCTCAGGTGAATTTGACGATGCGTCAGGTAACAAGGTTATAGATTTCATGCCGGGACAGTCAGATGACGTCAATAAGGGCGGCACTTTGAGACTTGGAAGCTATCCTTGTCATATTGCAGTCGGCACCATGCTGAATCAGTGTTACGGAAAAACAGATATCAGCGAAAGACACCGCCACAGATACGAATTTAACAATGATTACAGAGATATGCTTGAAGGAAATGGTCTGGTAATATCCGGAACATCACCTGACAATACCTTGGTTGAGGCAGTAGAAGTAAATGAACACCCATTTTATGTGGGAGTACAGTTCCATCCGGAATTTAAGTCACGACCAAACAGACCACATCCGCTCTTCAAAAAATTAGTTGAAGAGTCAATTAAGAATCAATAAATACATTGAATAATGAATCAAAATTAAGTACTAATGATTATCAATATACGCATTTACGGCATCTCTAAGTACATGGTTTAATACTAAAAATGATACTTTTGGTTCTTTTAATCTTGAAATGGTAACGGACACGTCATCGTTCTTTATGCATATATTTGAGAACCCTGAATTTGGAACATCATTTTCAGAAGGTTTGTATTTTTCAATCTGGACAATAGGGATGCTTTTTTCCAAAAGTCCGTTAAACATTTCAACACAATGACTGATATGTTCATTGTCTGTATAATAATTAAATGCCGGTGGAGTGTTTCCGTTTATGTTCATGGCATAGATGCATGCAACTCCCGGGCTGATGAAAAGAGTGTGGGTGAAACGCCCACCTTTTTTCAGGTTAGTGTAAAAAGGTTCAATGCAGCATGACATATAAATTGGAAGCCAGCTTTGAATGGCATTTATCATTTCAGACGATTTTCGGTCAATATTATGAATAATCTTTATTTTAATTCCCTTAGAGACAAGTTGCATCATCAGGTATGACCATTTGATGCTGAAGGATTTGTCATCTGTCATCCAGTCAATACTTCTGTCAGAATACAGATATACTTCTTTTGAGCCGTGCTTAATGGTTTCTGAAAGAAAACGGATAACTGCATCCTGCAGACCTGAATTCTCACGGTAAATAGACTTCTCTGTGTAAGAAAAGTCAAACTTTGAGACGTCATACGGAAATTCATCCAATATTTCAATCTTGTCGATTGTTGAGAGTAGCTTACCGATGTTAGGGTCATCTCTTTTTGAATCACAAAGCCAGTTTTTGAATATTTCAAAAGTAATAGTAGTCTCGTTGGTAGGAATATATTCCTTCAGTTTTTCTACCATATTATTATTCTGGATTTCATTAAACAGAACATGGCAAATAATCTTGTAGGTCTCTGCATTTTGTTTTGGAGTTCTGCT
Source organism: Lachnospiraceae bacterium (assembly GCA_024698345.1). Lineage (GTDB taxonomy): Bacteria > Bacillota > Clostridia > Lachnospirales > Lachnospiraceae > SIG293. The sequence continues at coordinate 11,657 of JAILRH010000079.1, forward strand.
CCCGTTTTTTATTCGGCTAAGATATGATGCTTCAATGTTGGTAAGCTCTGCAAGTTTCTTGTTTGAGATGCCTATAAGTTGCATCATGGCTTCCATCTTGTTTGGAAATGATGAATAAGTAGGTGAACCGGAATTTGAGTTAGAGTCATGCAACAAAAATGAAATCACCACTTCTTTTCTGTAATGAATATCAGGTTTTGCGTTTTCATCCTTATCCAATCCGATTATCCCATCTAATAGCTCCATCTTCTTATGCTTTTCGCAATAAGTTAGTATTCCGTCTACTAATTTTGACAGAGTCTGACTGTGTTGATTTGGAACCCGGGCACCACTTTTTATTCTGCTTACGCTTGATATATTCATATTGGAACATTCCGCTATCTCCCCAACATTTGCATCCAGTTTTGCCAGGAGAAGTGTCAATTGATCTTTTATCATTTTCATAACCCCTTAATTATCTGCTTTTTCTTTTTTAGTTTAATTATTTGCCATATAATTGTCAATTCCAAAACAAGGCAAAGTGTTGGAATGCTACACTATTTTTGTTAGAATTTAATTAAGCTTTTTGTAACTATTCACCCATGCACATAAAGGTATAAATATTTTAAAAGACTGCATGCAGGCTTTCAAATAGTTACAGTTTGTTGATCGGGATATGTACATTTAAAAATGAAAAATTGAAAAACAGGAGGAAAGCGTTATGAAGAGGATTGTCAGTTTGTTTTTAACTCTAGTAATGGTAGTAACTATGCTTCCGCTTGGAACCTTTGCAGATACGGCAGAGCAGCCGTATATTAGAGGATTTACCATATCAGGCGGAGTGTGGCATGATGCAGGAAGAGAATATTTCTCTTTCTCGACTTATCAACCTGATCCTGATGCGGAATGGGATGAGGATATGCAGGACCTCATGTGGAGATCCAGTACGGGAGCGTTGGTTTCAGTTCCTTTTACTTATTTGGACGAGGAACATCCGAACGGACCGGTTCCTTATTACTTTGAAAATAAAGCGACTCACAGGATTTCTTTGTTCTCCGATATGGATCTGGATGAGACAATGATTTCCATGAGGCAGGGTGGAGGTAATATTGCGGCCAATTTTACAAAGATTGACAGGGGAACAGCCTTCATCTATCAGGCGATTGTTGATTTTAATGTTGAAGGAGACGATGTTTATGTATATTACAACGGAAGAATTCCACTTGCAGCATTCACTCCACATGTGATTGAAGAAACGGAACCTTTCGTAGGTGAAGTGTGGATAGAGTCAAAGAATGATGACGGAACCCTGACCATGAGCATTTCGGGATGCAACCTTCCTATGGATAATGCTGAGTACACTATAACTGATTGGGATGGAGAGAGAGTATATTTCAGATCAGAGGGACTTAATCAGCAGAAATCACAGCCGGGAATTAATATTTACAAATATAATATGCGTATGAGTGATGGTGTTTCTGATGAAGAAATTAATGATCTTCATTGGTCAAAAGTAATGTTGAACGGTGAGCCACTGACATTTTATGGTTCATCAGACTGGCGTGAAGAAGTCCAGATACCAAAACTAATACCGCTTATGGAAAGTGTTGATCCGGGAAATATAGTCATTTCCCCATCGGTATCGGCACCGCCAAAAGTTACGGTTCCTGAGGCTTTATTTACAATCAAAGCCGGAAGTTATTCTCAGATGAGAATAAAACTTGGCGACGGCCAGTGGTCAGAATGGTCTGAAATCAAAAATTATACTTACAAATTTGAAAAAGGAAAATTTGGAGAATATATAGCTTATTTCGAATTTAAGAATGACGAGGGAAAGGTTCTTTCTGACATCAGCCGTTCGGTAATCTATATTAATACCGAGCAGGCACAAGCTCCGGTCTCTGTGGGCATAAAGGATGGTAACAAAAAGAAACTTACAGTGAATACAGATGATGATTATTATCATATTACTCAGGGAATGCCATATTATCTTTATGCGGTCTATGGAGAAAAGGATGAAGAGTGTGATTTGGAAGCAATTATAGTTGATCGTAACGATGCATTTTATTCATCAGCTCCTATTGAAGATTTTATTGATAATACAACTCAGATTTTTGAAATGAAAAAAGTAGCCGGAACAAATGTGTATGAGACAGAAGATGTATTCATGGCAGGATATGCTGACTATCGTATTGCAGTCAGAAAAAAGAAAGGCATAACCGATGAGAAGCCTGGAAAAACAGCTGAGTTGTGGGCTTATTCAGAAGAGAGCCCTTCTATCTACAGAGTAGAAGCACCTAGTTTTTCAAATGTGTCTTATCGCAGTTATGGTCAGTATTGGACAGAGCAGGGTTCAAATATTCAGTTGTCATTTTACGGCTCCTCAAATTACCAACTGAGAGCGGGAGCGACTCTTGAGTACATTGATAAGGATGATAATTTTAAGTCGACTTCTGTCAGTGGAATGGGATGGAAAAATGGTCGATACATGGGCAGTATTGAGATTCCGGCTGATGCACAAAAATTGGACAATATTGTATATCGCATCGAAAATACATATGATCCGGAGAATTTGTACGCTGAGAAAATACAGCCAATTAACAATTATGTTATCAAAAATAAAATAGTGTTCAGTGATATTCCGGAAAGTTATAAAGACGTTACACTCACTGTTTTTAAGAATTATTATGGATATTGTTATACTATAATGAAGAGCGTTGTGTTGGACGGGCAGAGTTCATATGTTATTGACGCAGTTACTGAGGGAGCTTACAAATGGAAACTTACAGGTGGCAGTATGGAACTTGACAGTGGGGAGTTTTCAGTTTCCGACAAGTTTGGACAGACCATAGAGGTTCCGGTGACAAATAGAGAGGTAACTGATATTGAGATTGAACTTGGAGGAGAACTGGATGACGTCGATGTTTTATATCGTTTGAGAACAGGTGACACAGATGCGGAACTGACTTCGGGAACCCTTTACTTTGAGCAGGGTAAAGCAGTGATGAAGCACGTTCCAATAACATACATGGATGGAACAACTCCTTGTACCATTGAACTTTTTGCAAAGGCATCAGGCTGGTATTGCAGAGATATTTTTGAGTTAAAAGGGGACAAGGTCAATGAACACGGAGTGCTCAGTTATGAGATTAAACCAAAAAACAATAAGATAACAGCAGATGTAAATAAGGTTTCTTTAAAGACAGTAACAGGAACATTAAAAAACAAACTTGGTATGAATATAGGCTCCTGGACCAGCGTTTCTATCAGCCAGAAACTTGAACTTGGGTGGCAGTTGGAAGATGGCAGCTACTCTGATACAAAGATTAATTATCAGAGTGATTACATATATGATGAAGATACTTATTCCGTAGAAGGAGTGTGGGCCGGAGTAGACGCCGATATCAAGATTGAGAACTGGGGATATGGCGGCGCAAGCTATAAGGATCTGACTGACACATTAGACGGTGACAGCGATAAATATGATGCTGTTCTTGAATTTGACAAAGGTGGAGTAGTAGAAATCAATCTTGGTGTCATCGGAATAGACGAAGAAGAGGAAGAGGAAAATGATGCCCGATTGCTGACTGATCCGTATAAGATTACAGAGGGTGAATCCTTTGATGGTGAAAACGTTTGGGTAAAGAAGCAGGATGACAGATTGTTAATCAATTCATCAAGCATTACAGCAGGAGATACACTGACAATTTGGTATTATTCAGGAAGCAGCAACACAATAGATGATTCAAATATTTCAATTTATGCTTCAGAGGATGATAAGAGTGAATTGCATTACGGAATGGAATTTGTAGGATATACAGTTACTCTTGATTCAAGCAATTTAGGTAAGATAGCAGTTCATGCAAAAGAAAAGGGTGGTATTAGGGCTACAGTTGTTGAGGAGACAGTTCTCAATGAAGCTGAGATGAAGAACATGTCATTAGAGGAAAGGTCAGCGGCTCTAAGTCAGGCTACCCGCTATGAAGGCTATATGTTTGTTTACAATTATTATGGAGAGTTTGTTGGTTCGGCACAGGGCAGAGGTCAATTATCGATAAAAGAACTTGATGAAGCAGAGTACAGTATTCTTACCATAAAACTGGACAAAGAAGATGAAAAATACAGGGCACATCTGGATATGATTCAGGATCCGGAGATTTTATGGGAAAGAGCTAAAAATGCTTATGGCGACGGATTCAAACTCATTAAAAAGATCGAAGTAAAAGATGGAGAGTATACAGTGGTTGAAGATGCTGCTCCAAATAAGTCAGTGGATACAAATCTGTTAGGAGGCGTTCATTTTACCTATACAACAGAAATAGTTCCTGAGGCACCACAGTGGATGAAGGTTCAGGTGTTTGCGGAGCCAATGTCTTCGGATATTCATTTTACAGATGTAAATATTCAGGCTCTCGTAGACTTTGACAGTCCGGATGCAGGTATGACGGCAGCCTTTGTCGATGGAAATGAGGCATATTATGATGTGGATTATAAGTATGCAAAATACAATTACAGATTCCCATATCATTACACAAGTCAGGACAGCACAAACATTACGTTCTATACGCAGACAGCTAATTCTGTGGACGGTTATGGAACACCTGAGATAGAAGTGAAATATCTCACTGAGGCTGACTATCAGATGCTGGAGTTGAGTCAGAGAATGACAATGTCATGTGTTTCATCAAGCTCAGGAAGCAGTGGCGGAGGAACCATAAGATATTATACAACTGAGTACAGTTTGCGTAAATCTTCGTCATTTAAAATAAAAGACGTGGTTGAGTCATTCAGTGTATCTGCGGACGAAGTGGTTATGCTTGATGAACTTGACAAAGATAAAGCGGACTTTGGAAATATTGAATTGTACATTTACAGTGATATCGACGGGGAACCTTTCAGAGATGAAAATGATGAGTGGCAGGATTCAAGAGAAGTAAAAATATATGATGGAAGTAAAGTTATTGGTAAGAGTTATATTCACCGCGGCAAGAATGTTACAACGGTTAAACTTCCTAATGCCGAGCGATTTGGCACACATGTTCTTCATGCGGAGAGAACCTTAAAAGACGGAACGGTTGAGATGAGTAAATATACAGTTGTATCTCTTATGAACCGTGCAGAAGTCACATATATAACCGACTTTGAATGGATTCACCAGTCCCAGTTGCCGCTTAAGGTGAATTATTTTAAAGAACTGTCAGACATGAAACACGCGACAGTAGTGTACTGGCCTGAAAATGAAAGCGCTATTTCATTTAGGATTAATAATGTCAAAGAAGGTGATCTTGAGAATGTTACTTTCAATTCCGTTTACCATGGCAAGGAGACAAAGTGGGAATGCTCACTTTGGAGTAGTGGTGTTGACGAAACAACAGGCAGAAATTACTGCGAGTATGTTGTTGATCCGCTGAATGCGGATCCTTCCTGGGGATATTATAAAGTTTCCAATGTAAGATGTTCTTATCCTTCATACAGAAGTGTCGATAAAGGAAATATTAAAAAGCAGGCAGCAGGAGCTTATGCCGGATGGGCTGACGGCTTATATGATTACATACCAAAACCGATTATGAGTTATGGAAAGCCGGTATTCCAGCTTGGTTACATGCAGAGTTGGGACGTTGATTATGAATTTGTAACTTCGAGTACAGATGACATGAGCGAAGCCGAAATTACTCAGATGGAAATGGAAAATTACTACAAGAATTACGGTGGTAAACTGCCGGATTATGAAGAAATATTCAGCAAAGATGTTGATTTGACAGGCATAGAGGATGAAGCAGTTGCTTCATTGCCGGAAGTTTTCAGAGACGGATTTGCAGAAGGTGCAGATAATAAGACTGAAGTGCAGATTACTGAAAATACAGATACAGTTTACTCATATGAGATGACAAGAGGCGACAGTGGAATGTCATATGAATGTGATTTGTCAGATGAAAAGCAATACAGTGCAGAGGGCATTGCAGAATTAATGGCAGAGGAACTTGCGGGAAACACATTTACGGATGAGTACGTTGACCCTGCGGATTCTTCAAAGGTTGGAAAGCAGAAGGTTTCCTGGTCAAAGATGGAAAGTGTACAGGGAACAATCTACATCAGACAGGTTGTAACTGATTTCTCACAGTTTGACAAAGATGGAGAAACTCTTACCCCTGGTGGAACCTGCGAGAGAACAGTTGAGCAGGAAGTATTTGCTCCGACAGCAGTTATGGAAGCTTTGAAGAAAGGCACCGTAAATAGGAAGAGCATATTAAACAACATTAAAAAGAATTCTTTAAACAGCACAGATTTTATTAAGACATCTTCAGGTGAAGCGGGAAAAGTTAAGAAATATTCAGGAAAGTCAGACCTTCCTTTATTTGGAAAGGGTGAGGGAAGTGCTGATGAAGCATTAGAGAGATTGTCTACAGTGGGAACTGTTCACGGCGGAATTGATGTGGCACAGGGATTCCTTATCAAAGGACTTGAAAAGAGCAAGGACATTGAAGATGTGGCAAGTGTCTCAAAAGATGTTCAGTCAGTAGGTCTTAGTGACGGATTCAACAGAGGTATGTCTGTAATCGGTGCAGGACTTACGGCAATAGACATTGCAAAGGGCATTCAGGGCAAGGATCCTAACGTACTTTACAAGGCATTAAAGCAGCTTGATCCAAAGGATGAAAAGAGCAGAGATGCTATCAAATCAATTATGAATGAGATAGTTTCATACGAGGACAAACTTGGGGAGACATATCTCACAGACAGTCTTGTTAACGGCGGATTGACAATGTTTGGTACCGTTGATAATGTGGCACCTCCTGTAAAGGCGGGAACATTAATTGGCGGACTTGCTTACAATAAGATAAGCGGATATACAAAAGAATACCATTCAATGGAATTTGACAGTATCTTGCGTTCAACCCTTGTTGAAATTCAGAGACAGGATCGACGTCGTCTGGAGGAGTGGAACAACAGAGTTGCATTAGAAAAAGACATTTATGATTACTGGAAGCAGATTGCAATTAGAGAAGGATGGAAAGATATTCCAACTATGGATGGAATAGAGACTGTTGAAATGCGTATCAGAAAGATGGTTGAACAGCAGCTTAATGATCGTGTGAAATACGAGACTATTCCACGTTTCAAGACGAAAATAAAAGGTATAATGCCTGGAATTAAGATTGATCCTGCAGGATATGTATTTGAGGCAGTACCTGAAAATCGTATTGAAGGTGTGACGGCAACAATTTACAAGAAGACATCGTCCGGCTGGGTACAGTGGGTTGACACAGATGAAGAAAATTATCAGGAGAATCCACAGACAACTGCAGATGTTAGTGAAGATGATGAGGATAAAGGCGGAAGATACGGATGGATGACTCCGGAGGGAGCATGGAAAGTTGTATTCACCGATTCTCAGGGAAGATACCTTGACGCAGAGACAAAGACCATGCTTGTTCCACCGGAACATACTCAGGTTAACATTGGTCTGCTGTCAACAGAAAAACCGACAGTAAACAACGTTGATGTGGTTGAAGACGGTGAAGTGGTTGTAACTTTCAGCAAATATATGCAGATGGAATCAATCGTAAATGTATCACCTGAAAATGCAGGTTTGATTATAGGAAATAAAGACAGTTATGATGCGTCAGAATCATTTGTTCAGTTCTATGATTTGGACGGTGATTTGATAAGCGGTAAGTTTACATTCCCTGCATCGATGGACACACTGGCAGAAGATGAAAATCCATCAGGTCTTGAGACACGTAGCAGAGTTGCAAACAACTATTACAAGTCAGGAACATATCAGAAGGACGAAATATCATCCGACTACTTTGTAAAGAAGATTTTATTTGTACCGGATGATCTGGAGAGTTTTGATGCAGAAAATATTATTGTCAAAGTTAACTCATCTGTAAAGAGTTACGCAGGCGTTGAGATGGGTGAAGACTTTGAAATGAATATTAAAGAAGCTGTGGAAACCTTCAATAAGCATGAACACAGCATGACTTTAGTTGAGAGGGTTGAGGCAAAATGCGCTGAAAACGGTAGAGAAGCATATTATCATTGTGATGGTTGTGGAAGAAACTTTGAAGACAGAGAAGGCGAGAAGGAGATAGAAGATTTAGATTCAATTACAATCTACGCAACAGGCCATAAATGGGATGCCGGTCATATCACCAGAGAACCTTCATGTTCAACAGACGGCGAAAAGACATTTGAATGTACTGAATGTCATGAGACAAAGACAGAGCCTATTGCAAAAGTTGCACACACAGTTGTTGAAGACAAGGCAGTGGCAGCTACATGTACAAAAGACGGTCTGACAGCAGGTTCTCACTGTTCAGTATGTGGCGAAATCATAAAGAAACAGGAAGTTGTTAAGGCAAAAGGACACAGCGTGGTTACAGATGCCGGCAAAGCAGCTACATGTACAGAAGATGGACTTACAGATGGAAGCCATTGTTCAGTATGTGGCGAGATAATAAAGAAACAGGAAGTAATCAAGGCAAAAGGTCATACAGAAGTAGCCGACAATGCAGTTGAACCTTCATTTACAGCTGACGGAAAGACAGCAGGCTCACACTGCTCAGTATGTGGCGCTACTATAACAGCACAAAAAGTCGTTCCTAAACTTGCAAAGCCAAAACTTACAAAAGTCAAAAAAGGTAAGAAGTCATTTACAGCAAACTGGAAGGCATGTTTCGGAGTTGACGGATACAATGTTCAGTACTCACTGAAGAAGAACATGAAGGCTGCAAAGGTAAAGAATGTCAAAGGTGCAAAGAAAACAAAAGTCAAAGTAAGCAAACTTAAAGCAAAGAAAAAATACTATGTAAGAATCAGAGCTTACAAGACAATAAACGGCAAGAAGCAGACCAGTAGCTGGTCATCAAAGAAGACAGTAACTACAAAGTAAAGAGAGGTTGAGGGGCGCTGAAACAATATCAGATGCGAGATGACTCCCACTTCAAGCACATATGTGCTAAGTGGTGAGTAACAAAATAGTATCAGTGGGAGTACAATCTCACATCTGATATACGCTCCGCGAGGATTGCAGAAATGCGCAGATGAAAATGTCAGC
>JAILRH010000235.1 GCA_024698345.1 Lachnospiraceae bacterium
CTTTATTGGTGTACTCTGATTTGACTATTCAGTACAAGATACTATGACTATTCTACACTTTTAGCTCGTTTGATAGAGGTAATAAAATAAACTAAAGCCTGAAAAATAAAGACTTTTAGGCTTGACATTATAGGAAGGATAGTATACAATTACCATTTTATGGGGATTGAATTTGATGAAGAAATTGATGAGGAATTGCAAAGGTTGAAACCACCAAAAGAAGAAGCGTATTTACAATTACTTGCAACAGATGTAGAAAATAAAAAGTTTTTATTTGGTCAGAATAATAGTTATAAAAACTGGGATTTTTCATATAAAAATCAAGTATTTGTTAAAGTACCAGTTGATGAACCATGGAAAGTGCTCGCTTGGATTCCTATGGGAGGGTTTAATTGGTGTCCTGATGAAGTTCATCAAATAGCTCTTGCCAAAGGTTTATATGAAAACTTTGGAGCAAGAATTATGAGTATTGAATGGGGAACATTGGAATATTATATTCCTCAACCGCTAAAAAATAAGAAAGAAGTTGAAAAAGCAGCTGAAATATTAATAATTGCAGATGATGATTTGTACCAAGATTATTATGTAGCCGTTGATAAGATACGTGGAAGTCATACTTGGGTTATGTGGTGGGATTAGCGGTAAACAATTTGGGAATGTTTGAATGAAATTCGTCAACAGTGTGTTGACGAATTGAAAAAATGGAGGTAATTAATGGTTGGATGTAAAGTTAAAGTAATAGAAGTGTTTGACCTTGACTGGTATCCTGGTTGGTGCAAGGCTGTATTAAAAGATTGCAACGAAGTAGAGCATATTTTGGAGGAAAAGCTTCCTGTAATTGGATTGGAAGAAAGAGATGATTAATAATGATGAACAAGTATAGTAAATATTTTGAAGGAGGATGGAAATGAAACTGTATGGTGCGTTGATTGGTGATATAGTTGGTTCGACCAGAGAGGTGCATAACGAAAAAAATGAAGATATTGTACTATTTCCATCAGGAAGTGATTTTACAGATGATTCTGTTATGACTATAGCTGTGGCGGATAAGTTATTGCATAATAAATTGTCTTCACAAGGAAGTAGGAAATCTTATGCCACTTGGTATAAACAGTATTATCGTAGATATACAAACGTCGGATATGGACAGATGTTTTCAAAATGGGCAGAGAGTGATTATTACTATATTCAGAGAAGTTATGGTAATGGAGCAGCGATGCGAGTTACTGCAATTGGGTATGCATGCAAAGAGTTAGAAGATGTTTGGCGAGAGGCAAATCATAGTTGTTTTTATACTCACAACAATCATGAAGCAAAGGTTGGAGCAAGAGCCATTGCCACAGCAGTATATCTTGCAAATAAGAAGGAATCAAAGGAAGATATCAAGAAGTTTATAGAAAAGAAATTCAAATATACTTTTGTTCCATTAGATCATTTGAGAGGAACTTATGTGTTTGATAGTAGAACATCATATTGTGTTCCTCCGGCACTACAGGCATTCTTTGAATCTGACAGTTATGAGAGTGCAATTAGAAAGGCGATATCAATTGGAGGAGATAGTGACACTATAGCGTGTATGGCAGGTGGTGTGGCAGAGGCATATTATGATGAGATACCAAAAGAGATACTTAATAGGGGAAAAGGAATAATAGACATAGGGTTAAAGAGAGTTATTGAAGATTTCAATAATGAGTTTTTATAGGGAAAAGATGGAAGTGATGAAGAATAAAAAATGGCATATTGGAAATTGTTGAATTTGTGGCTGAAGGTGGATATATTCAGAGTGCTAAGGGGTATACAATATGATTAATGATTTTATTGAATGGTTAGAAGAAAATGGATGGAAAGTGATTCTGAATGATGAGAAGTATAATGTATCTAGTAATGTTATACTAAATAAATATCAAGGATTGCCAAACAGTTTTGTTAATTTATTAGAAAAGTGCCACAGGGTTGAATCAAATGATGAGACGATTTGGTTTCTTTGCGGTGGTGATTATTTTTATGGATCAGAAGATGCTTTCAAATGGAATGAGTTTGAGTTGATGAGTTTAGAAGCAGCTCAAAATGATGCAGAGTGGAAAAAGGAAATATTAGAATGGTGGAAAGATAAATTACCTATAATACTATCGGTACGAAACGGATATACTTTTTATGCCATAGAAATAGATAATAGTGGTGCCATTGTTAAAGGTACAGAACCTGAATTTGAAAATGCAATTGTTGTTGCAAATAATTTTGATGATTTTCTAAAAAAAATAATGAACAAAACTATTGAGTTATAAAAATACAGAGGATGTTTTGGAAAAAAAATTATTTATGGTTATCGATAGAGCTGATTACAAACTCACAGGATTCGGATAAGTTTCAATTGATTTTATGTTGGAAAGAGTGAATAATTATGATATTATCAACGTAAGATATAGATGTAATTAATTACATCTTTTGGTCTGGGCAAATGCTCTTTGGACTACCGTAGGCGGGAAGAATTTCCCGCCATTTCTTATATTGAGGTGTATTTTGAATGCAGTTTTATCTATTCAATTTTCAAATGTAGAATTTCGTAAAGCAGAACCTCAAAAATATCGATTGCTACAAGCAGCAGATTTTATTTGTTCAATGGAGTTGTTAAGAATTAAAAGAAATGAAAAAAGAAGCGCGAGACGTTGCGGGTGTCCAGTGGACACCTCTGCGAAGCAGAAGCAACGACCGAGGCGGCAGCCGAGAAGGATCGAATGACAAGGAAAAAATACGAGTAAATGGCTCTCAATCTCTTTATTTATCGATGTTTTCGCTTGATCATGATGAAAAAAGAACGTGTTAAAACACGCCGTTTTTGAGTCATTTTTGAGTCAGTTTTTAAAAAGTCGCCACAATTATATAATCAATGGAAGGAGGAACCCCTAGAACACCTGGGCGACATAAGAATTATTAATTAGTAATATAAAAACTACGGATTAATTGCTAAAAACTGTGGATTGGGGTATAATAATTAGGGATTGATTCGTATTAAATTGAAAAATAGAGGAAAAGTTATGGATTATGAAAGAATAAAAAAAGATGCAAATGATATTTTAAAAAGCTTATCGCCTGAGTGCTCATATATAGAATATAAAGCATCAGCTAATCAGTTGGATAAAATACTTAAAACGATATGTGCTTATGGAAACAATTATTATGATAATCAGATACAGTATATTTTTCTGGGGATTGAAGAAATAAATGACAATAATAACAAAGCTATTCCCAAGCTGCCAATAAAAGGTATAGATAAGGGAATGTTGGAAAAATGCAAAAATAGCATTAATTCTCTGAGACCTTTTTTATATCCTAATGTCTCGTTTGAAATAATTGCAAATAAACTAGAAAACAGAGCGTATTTGCTAATTGTTGTAACACGTCAAACAGGGGGACCATTTATGGTTAGCGAAAAGGCGGAAAAGGATAAAAGAATTAATTTAAAACCTGGAAGATATGTTAGAGTTGAGTCAGATTCAAGACTGGCAAGAGTAGATGAAGAATATGATTTGTTACGTAAGTTTGCTAACTATCATTTTTCTACAATAACAAATGCTGAGGCTACAATTGATGATTTAAATGTTGATTTCATAAATGAATATATTTCAAAAACAAGTGAAAGAAATATAATGGAAACACTTGATAAACTTCAAATGGTTAAATCTTTGAATTTACTGGATAAAAATGATCCAACTGACAAAAAAGTAAAGAATTATGCTGTTTTAATGTTTTCAGACAGACCTGATAAATTTATAAACCATGCTTATGTTGAATTAATAGTAGATATGTTTGGAACAAAACGCAAAATGGAGTCGAAAACATTTAAAGGTCCGCTATGGAAACAGTATTATGCAATAGTAAACTATATAAATGATAATTATTTAAATACAATTGTAATAAGAGAAGAAGGAGTGGCAAATAACAGGAAGATTTCTAATTTTACCTATGTTGCTGTTGAGGAATTGGTAGCTAATGCCATTGTGCACAATAATTATGAAAATGGTAAACCGATACAGATTTATATATCCAATTCACAGATTAATATTGTAAATTATAATAGACCTTTACCACCATTGAGGATAGAAGATTTAAATGAAAGAACTTTTTTTAATGAAAGAGATACCGAAAATCCTGAGATAAGGGATATGTTTAAAGCACTTGGCATCATAGAATCATTTGGCACTGGAATTGGGGAAGCAAAGAAATCGCTTGAAGACAATGGCTCACCTTCTTTGTATTATAAAGTGTTTAACAGACTGGAAAATATAACTTCGGTAGTTATTCCGGCAAATGAGGAATACTTAGAATTAAAAAAAGACGGTAACCCACAGAAAAAACTAGGGGTTGAGGATGAATCGCCAAAAATAAAACAGATAATCAAAAGTTCAGGGTATACGGCCAAGCGAAAAAACAATATGATAAAGCTCTACGAAAAATTACAAACAGAGGTGTTTGGAAATTCAAGAGTAGCAGAAATATTAGATTGTTCAGAAAGCACGGCAACAACATATCTAAGCATTATGGCAGATGAATTAAAAATAATTGTTTCTGTTGAGGGGCAAGGGAAAAGTAAGTATACTTTTCTCAAAAAATAATATAGCGAAGTATTAATTAAATATTTTT
>JAILRH010000081.1 GCA_024698345.1 Lachnospiraceae bacterium
TATAGATGCTACTAAGCTTAACAAACATTTATTGGCAACAGAGGAATTGGCATATGTACAGCAGATAGCTTGTGATGTAAATGGTGACGGTTATGTTGATAACAAAGATGCGGCAATGATTTCAAGATATCTGGTTGGAAAAGAGAGTATAGAATGAGACGTATATTATTAGCTTTATTGATTGTTTTTCTTAGTATTTCTTCACATCAAAACAGTGTCAAGGCTGATGAAAGTGCACTGGTATTTTCAGATGAAATAATTGATGTCGGAAGTGATAATTATCTGGTACCGATTAAGATAAACAATAATCCCGGTATTATGGGATTTAAGTTGAAGATTTCTTATGGGGACGGAGTGCTCGTAAACTCCGTCTCCAGAGGAGAGGTTACTAAAAGAGGAAATATACTTGATAATCATGTTACTTTCGCAGAAGAAAAATATTTTGAAGTGATGTGGAACAATATCAAAGAGATAAATACAAACGGAATCTTGTTTATTGTCGGAGTTACTATTGATCCGAAATATCATGGAGAAATTAGATTTGATATTGTTTACAGCAGTCCTGACACGTTTAATGAACGATATGAGAATGTAATATTTGATTGCAGAAATATCATAATAAGGAATAGTGCTGAAGAAAGTACTAAAGAAGAGCAAACGACCAAAAAGGAAACAATAAAAGATAATGCTGCTGAAACTAAAACAAATGAAGAAAATGTCACAGCAAAGGAAAAAACAGAAGAGCTTGTTAAGGAACTTGAAACAATAAAGATTGTCAATGTCAGCGAATTTAAAGATGACGAGATAATCAGTAGTGCAAAAAAAGATAATGATAAAGGTTCTATGATAAATGAAATATCTGATGACAAACTATATGAAGCAGTAACGAAACAACTGCAAAAAAACGGAATTGAGAATATGAGTGATATTCCGGCAGAAGAAAGACAGAACTTCGTGGAACAGGTGTTAGATAGTCTTGGTGTTACAGAAAAAGAAGGAATGGAAGCGGACATAGAAGACACGGAAGATTCGGAAGTTAATCTTTTTGAATTAATAGAGCAGAGAGTTGAGGAACAAAAAAAGATAACTGCAGATGACAGTGGCGAGAGTAAGAACAATATCGTTTATGATGATAACAAAAAAGAAGATGATGGCAAAGATTTGAACGGAAATACCAATAAGTCTAAATATGACAAAAAGACATCATCTATTGTAATACCTATCATAATAATTCTTGTAGCGCTTGGAACTGTTGGAAGTATTGGCATTTTTGTTCTGAAGAACAGAAAGGACTAGGGCATGAAAAAATTTAAAGTATTTGGTTTATTTGTTATTCTAATGGCTATTGTAACAACAATTACCGTTGCTAAAGTAAATGCAACAGGAAGTGTAACTATTAATGCAAATAAAGTTAATGCACAGTACACAGGTATTGTGCAGGTTCCTGTGAAAATCAGTAATAATTCGGATTTGCTGGGATTTGGATTTGAAATTAGTTATGATGAAAAATACCTGGAACCGGATAGCGTGTCGGAAGGAACACTTATTACCGGAGGAACCTTTGATGACAGTATTGGAACAGTATACTCAAATCCTTTTAGAGTAATCTGGAATGATACTGCTCCAATAACAACAAACGGACAGCTGTTTGTTCTTAAATTTAAGGCGAAAAAGAGTGGAAATACAACAGTCACAATTACAGGGATGAAGGATGATACATATGACAGCAACTATAATAAGTTGGAATCAAATGTTCTTAATGTAGATGTGACAATTACATGTCAGCATTCTTATGACGAAAAAATAGTGCAGGAAGCAACATGTACAAATGCCGGACTTAAGGAATACAAGTGTAAAGTTTGTGAATATTCGTATTCTGAAGTGTTACCGGCATTAGGCCATGATTACAACAGCGTAGTTACCAATCCAACCTGCAAGTCAAAAGGATACACAACTCATACATGTTCTAGATGTAAGGATTCCTATATTGACAATTATGTAAATATGACATCACATATTTTTACAGTATCTCAAGTGGATGCAACATGTACTTCAAAAGGACATAAAGATTATCAGTGTAAGAATTGTGATTACGGCTTCTCGGAAACAATTGATGCGCTGGGACACGATTACACAACTGTAGTTACGAATCCGACATGTACATCAAAAGGTTATACAACTCATACATGTTCCAGATGTAAGGATTCCTATAGAGACAGTTATACAGATCCAACAGGACACAATCTTGTAAAAGATGAATATATAAATCCGACATGTACTGAAGAGGGTCATACAGAAGGTTATCATTGTTCAAAGTGTGGAGAAGTTGTAGTTGCTCAACAGGTAATACCAAAAAAAGGTCATGTTTACGAATTTGAAGTGATTGCTCCAACATGTACTGAGAATGGTTATACGATTTATACATGTATGTATTGTAAGGACAGTTATACTGATAATGAGGTGGCGGCGCTTGGACATGATGTAGTGGTTGATCCGGCCAAAGATGCAACCTGTACGGAAAGTGGACTTACAGAAGGCAGTCACTGTTCAAGATGTGGAAAGGTTTTGGTTGAGCAGCATGAAGTTGTTGCAATTGGACATGTGTTTGGCGATTACGTTTCAAATAATGATGCGACATGTGATTCTGACGGAACAAAAACCGCGTGTTGTGAATTCTGTGATTTTACGAATACAGTTGTGGATGAGGGAAGCAGACTGACTCATGAATATGAGCTAATCGATAAAAAGGAAGCAACTGAAACAGAAACAGGATTTGAAACATATAAATGCAAACATTGTGGTGTAACATATACAAAAACAATACCTATGATTGAAACACCAACAAAGGAACAATCGACAACTGTATCCAAAGTTAGTAACAATCAGGAAACGACATCTAAAAAGGAAGACGAAAAAACAACTGCAAATGTTGTAGAGACGACAGCAAATGTTGTGGAAACAACAACTGCAAACCAAACGGTAACTAATAAAATTAATACAAAGATAACAAGTATCAAACAAAAGAAGAAAACATTGAAAATTGGTTGGAAAAAAGTCACTGGTATTGATGGATATGAAATACAATATTCAACATCAAAGTCTTTTAAAAAGCCTAAGAAATTAATCAAAAGACCAAATATAAAGAACGTAACGGTGAAAAAAATAAAATTAAAGAAAAAGTACTATGTGAGAATAAGAACTTTTATTAGCGAGAACGGTAAAAGAATATATTCTGATTGGTCTAAAACAAAAACTAAGAAAACGAAATAATTAGATTGCTTATCGACTCAGTACTTTAAATTTGAAGTGCTGAGTCGGTGTGCTTTTTAGAAAAGGTGGTGCTGTTATGAAAAATGTAAGTAGATTGTTGATGCTTTTTGGAATGATTGTGTTTTTCAATTGTATAAGCTGTAGTGAAAGTGTTGACGCAAAAGTGGTTCGCATGTCTCAATATGAGAGTATTTATTATGGCGGAAGTTATTATCAGTATATGGAGAAATATAACGCAGATGTACTTTTGGGAATTGATATTATGAAGTCAAATGATAACAAAAACTTTGGGTTGCATGATCATTTGTATGATGTGTTCAGCAGGCCGGTGATGATTGATAATACAATATACTATCTTGAAACAACCTCGTACTATTATAGTGATGGTGCACTTTTTTGGAAATTGAAATTATATTCATATGATATAGTAAGCACAAATAAAGAATATATTTCTGACATCTCAAAGACAGATACTAAGAGATACGGTGAAGCTTTTTTGAAGAGGGGTAATACAATATATATTCAGACTTATGATGAAGATAGAGATGGATTAATAATATATGCTGTGGATCTTAACAGTAAAAAAACCAAGTTGATTTGTAAAAATCTGTATGCGATGTCGGTATTGAATGGTTGTAATGATAATTATAAAAACTATCTTATATGTAAAAACAGAACTACTGGTGCAGGTGGTTTTGAATTAAGCGTTGTAAATCTGAAAACTAAAAAGGTGAAAAAAGTTTGCAAGAATGTAGCATGTATTTACGTAAAAGGAAAGTATGTTTATTATGTTGACAAAAAAGGTATTTTTTCAGAAGATGCAAGTTACATGGAAGGATATAAGACAGCTAAAATAAAAAAATATAAATTTGGAGCGAAAAAAAGTAAAATCATAAAGAAGAAAAAAGTTAGAACTTCAACATATTTTTACAATATGACTAAAAATAAAGTTTACTTTAGGGAAGTATGCGAAGATGGAAATACGAAGGAAGGAAAAATAAAGTTTAAATAGTTGATAGGATTGATAGATTCATCTGTTACAAAAAGTCTTCTCAGTAATATTTGATACATTAGCATCAAAATGGTACAATAATACTTATTCATGGTATTCATGAAAAAAATAAGATTAATTTAAGGAGGGGGAAATGGCAAATTCCAGATTGAGAGCGTTGAGCGGATTGAATAATGACGGACAGGAGAATAAGGAGAGCAGATATTCTCAGTTGCAGAAAGAAGTGGCAAACAGAATAGATGAAAGAGATCTCAATCCAGTCATGGTAAGGAAACAAAAGATTGAACAAAAAGCTTTGGAATGTAAAGAAAATGATGAAGATAAGAGGAATGCCATTGAAGAAGTCGAAGGACAGATACAGCAGGTAAGGAATAAGATGTCTGCTATTAAAGATTATATTTCGCAGGCGGAGACTGTTTGTAATATGATGGATGAACTTGAAAAAACATTTGAAATGGTTATCAAGTCTTTGACTGTAAAGAAGAACTCTTCCGGTAAACTGTTTGGCGAAGCTATTAGTGACAGTGTGCTAAATGCAATGGGCAAGAACAAAACTTTAGATGATTTAATTGCTCAAAGGAACGGATTGGTTGATTACATAGAAAAGTTGGATGATGAAAATCCAATCAAGAGTATTACTAATGTAAAAGAATTCAAAAGAGTAAAGAATATTGAAAAGGACAGTAAGAGTACACCTTGGAATCAGATTTCAGGAATTATTGGTATTAGAATGCAGAACGAAGCTGTTGCAACTATTGATATTCTGAAAAATGTGATTATGCAATGTTCCGACCTCAAGGCACAGTGTTATCTTATGGTAAATGATGAATTAAAAAAAGAAAATGATTTATATGATAAGATTGGCGAGATAGTAGGAATTTAGAATATTACTGTTTCATTGTGGATAGGATAAATTTATTATGTTAGATAAATACAATTTATATTTAAACGAAAAATGCATTGAAGTCGAAGTGGTATATTCAAAAAGAAAGACACTTGGACTTGAAATAAAAGAAGGCAGGGTTAAGGCACGCATTCCGGAAAGGGTATCGGATAAGCGTGCTTCTTCCTTTATAGAAGAACACAGCGATTGGATTGAAAAAGGTCTTGAAAAGTGGGAGCGCGTAGCAAAAGAAAGAGAAAAATCAGACTTTAGGATTCCGTCACCGGACTGCCTGAGTCCCGGAGAAATAGAGAATATAAAGAACACTTTTGCAAGAAGGGTCGAATATTTTGCAGAGGTTATGGGAGTGACTTACGCAAGAGTAACCATTAGAAATCAAAAGACGAGATGGGGAAGCTGCAGCAGTAAAGGAAATCTTAATTTCAACTATAAGTTGTTTTTCCTTGAAACAGAACTGATGGAATATGTAATAATACATGAGCTTGCCCACAGGGTTCATATGAATCATTCAAAGGAATTCTGGAATCTGGTAGGAACGTATTGTCCTGATTATAAGGAACGCAGAAAGCGACTGAAAGCAGTGAAATTCTAAAGTGAATATATAACATTGTAATAAGGTTATCAGGGTGCTAAAATTGGAAAAATTATTGTTCCATAAGAAGGATGATATCACGAAAATGAAAGAAAAATGCAAAAGAAATGCAAAGAAACAATTTTTGCCAAAGGTAACCAAATTTTAGATTGGTAACGGTTTTTTAGTAAAATAGTATACAAAATGCACAAAAATACGACACACGCAATGTCTATAATTGACGAATCGGATATAAAAACAGTTTTGCATATTCCTAAAATTATAGGCTGTATGTATAATATAATTAGAATTGCGTGTTTAGGAAGGGAAATAATGTATAGGGGGAGTAGAAAGGCGAGGTATACTATGAGAAAATTATTGAGAAAATTCATGTCTATTTCTTGTGCGCTTACAGTTATGGTAACAGGAATACCTGTTCAGTCTTATACTGTAGCAGCAGCAAGTCGCAGCTTCGATGACGAAGCAGTCAATGTTATGCTTGATTCAGGAGGATTCAAGACAGAACTTTACGGTGTTGGAACGGACAACTGGGGAGAGAGCTATAAGAGCAGAACTCAGACGTTGCCACCGTCTACTGTTTATCTCACAGACAATTACAAGAATACTGTAGGAACTGTACCAACAAGTGATTGGGCAAGTTCAGTTGTTTTTGATAAGTATTCGGAGTCATTGTATGCCCATCCGCTTGCATACAGAGCAGCAAGCAACGGTATGCAGATGGCATATCCTGCAGTGTTGGATGCAACATCAGGTATTGATGGTGAACCTATGGTAACAAGTTTGTTGAACGATGCGTCAGTTGAACTTGTTGTGGGAGCATCAGGTTTTTCGGCAAAGGATGCTAAGGTAGATAAGACAACGGACTGGACTTATGAGATAGTTATGGAGAACAGTGCAGGAACATCATCTATGCGTTCCACAATCTCCAAAGGAACACCATTTGCGTATTACACATTTAGCAATCTCTCACCTACTATTTCTCTTGGAGCAGGCGCAACTTCATTAGCAATCTATAAGAATTCGACTTCGTCAAATGTTATAGGAGTAAGTCTTACAAACAAAACGGATGGAAAGACTCATTACTATCTGGTGGCAGCACCTGAGGGAACAACATGGACAAACGCAGGAGGCAAACTCACAGCCAATCTTCCATCAGGTGGCAACTATATGTCAGTTGCCATATTACCGGACGGAACTGACAGTACATTCAGTTACTACCAGAGATATGCATTCAACTTTATTACTAATTCAACAGTTGAATGGGAGTATCTTCCAAATGCAGGAAAGGTTCTTACACGTTACAGCGTTGAGACAAAGAATATGGCAACAGGTGCAAAAGGTGGAGACACAATTATGGCTCTTTACCCACATCAGTGGAGATATACAGATGCCACATTTACAGGATACACATACAGAACTATCCGTGGAACTATGAAGACAGTTGCAGGAACATCTTATACAACAAGTATGAATTACTCAGGTATTCTTTCGGCGCTCCCGACAACGTCTGATGAGGAATACATCGGAACAATCAAGACCCAGCTTGGTTATTTATATGACTATAGAAAGAACAAGGATGATCCAAAATGGATTGCATTCCTTGAAGGCCAGTATGGCGGATATGACACATATTGGGTTGGAAAGAATCTGAATACTCTTTCTGATGCAATTACAATCGCAGAACAGTATATGAAAAATGATGCCGACATGTCTACTATCACAAATGATATGTTAGAGGGAATGGAAAACTATCTTGAGTTCTGGTTCGATCCTTATCAGGCATACCAGAATGGAGATTTTGTGGATGATTACTTCTATTACAATGCAGACTACGGTACACTTATCGGATATCCTGCATCATATAGTTCGGATAGTGAGATGAACGATCACCACTTCCATTATGGATATTGGATTAAGGCAGCTGCAACTATTGCAATGTATGATCCTGAATGGGCAAGTGAATGGGGCGGCATGGTATATGAGCTTATCAGTGATATCGCAAATACCAACAGAGATGGCAGCAGCTACAATGAGAACAGCCCTGCCAAGTATCCTTTCCTTAGAAACTTTGATATCTATGAAGGACATTCATGGGCATCAGGTATTGCTAATTATGAATATGACGCAAACGGAAACATGATTGATCCAAACGGCGGACTCTCAGGGGGTAATAATCAGGAGTCTTCTTCAGAGTCGGTTAATGCTTGGGCATCACTTATTCTCTGGGGCGAGGCCGTTGGAAATACTAGAATCAGAGATTTGGGTGTTTATCTGTATACAACAGAAGTAGCAGCAGTTGAAGATTATTACTACGATGTTCATGATGAGATATTTACAGACTCATATGAAGATAAAGGAAACTATGATGTTCAGACAGTAACAAGATTATTTGGTGGACGTTACGATCATACAGCATGGTGGACTGAAAACTCTATCGAAGTAACAACTATTACAATGCTCCCTATTACAGGTGCATCGCTTTACATGGGTAAATACCCACAGAAGGTTAAGGCTGTTTATGACAGTGTAAGCGAGCAGAGCAGACAATGGAATAACTTTGTTACAAATAAGAATCAGATATGCGCAAATTATGGAAAGACAGATATGCTTACAGATCCACAGACTAACCAGGATGTTATGGCAGAGTATTATGCTTTCTATGATCCAAGTGCAGCATTTGCAAAATGGGACAAGACAGATCAGGGTAAGGTTGAAAATGGAGAGTCAAGAGCTCACACATATCACTACATTACATCCCTTATGCAGTATGGTAATCAGAATTTTGATATTACAGGTAGTACTGCAATGTCACTTGTTCTTGAGAAAAACGGAGTGAAGACATATGTTGCAGAGAATCATTCTGATTCCCCTGTAAGAGTATATTATTCAGACGGAGCTTACGTTGATGTACCTGCACGTACAAATTATGCGGGAGCAAAGACCGGAACCGGAGAAAATCCAAACGTTGATGACAGTGAACTTGGTTCAAACAAGAAGTTCGTGTTAGAGACATATTTGCAGAAATATGACGGCAGCGGCTATGAAATGACTTCAAAGTCAGTTGCAGTTAAGACAGAGGATAACACATACACATATGAACCTGCCACAATAAACGGATTCACATATGACAGAACTAATTCAAACAATCACCTTACAGTAGATGTTACAGAGGGAACAGTTGAGACTGTAAAAGTATATTACAAGAGAAATACTTACAGTATCAGTTATGTGTTAAACGGAGGAACAGTTGCTACTGCAAATCCAACAAGTTACAAGTTTGGATCTGAAATAGCACTTAATACAGCCACAAAGAAGGGATATATCTTCCTTGGATGGTTTACAGATGCAGAACTTACTTCATCAATTACAGAAATTACACCATCTACTTACGGAAATCTCAAGCTGTACGCAGGATTTGTAGATGCTACACTTGTATCTAATTATACAGTTGAGTACTACATTATGAGTGATAACAGAGAGTTCTATTCATTGGCAGCGGACCAGACAAAAGTTGTAAGCAGTTATGTTGGAACAAATGTAACAGCAGAAGATAAGGCGTTCTCAGGATATGTACTCAATTCAAATTCGACTACAACAGGTGTTGTATTGCCGGATGATCAGTTGGTACTCAGAATGTACTATGACATTCCAAAGGCAGCTGAGAATTCAATCGGTGATGGACACGGAGTTCATGTTGATGATCAGAATAAGTTGTCATTATACGTTGCAGATGCAGCAAGCAATGTTAATCAGGTACTTGTTTACTACAAGATATTTAACGACAGCGCATCAGCTAATGCAGCATATGACAAAGTAATGTCAGGAAATGCATCAGATATTCCTGGATACAATATGGGGGCAAAGAACAGTGAAGGAATATTTGTTCAGGAAGCTGGAACAGTAAGTGACAGTCAGTACATCCTTTACAGATTTAATGAGAATGATCAGTTATTAACTGATTGGGTTCTTGTAAACATTAAGACAGCAAAAGATCAGGAACAGGAACAGACAGTAGTTAAGTCAAACTACACAATTAAATATTATAAACAGAAAGAGAATCTTTCAGGCTACACAGAAGTGACAGCAGACAAGGTTACGCTTGAAGGTGAAGTTGGAACCGGAGTTGTTGCAAAGGTTAACTCATATGACGGCTTTGTGGTAAATGCAGACAAGAGTAAGCTTACAGGAACAGTTGCTGAGAACAACGGTCTCATCCTCAACGTTTACTATGATGTTGTAAGAACAACAGTATCATCACATAAATATACACTTGAAGTGTACAAAGAGAAGCTCGATGGTGGATATGATATGACATATAAGGTTGTCAGTGTGGATACTCAGAGCAATACTTACACATATCAGCCTGTAGAGATAGATGGATTTGTATTTGATTCATCAAACAGCAACAACAATCTTACAGTAAATGTAAGTGAAGGAACAATTGAAACAGTAAAAGTATATTACAACAGAAGAGAATACAGTATCAACTATTATAAGAACGGCGGAACAGCTACAAACCCTGCAACATATAAGTATGGAGAGGCTGTGACATTCGAAGATGCTGTAAAGAGTGGCTATATCTTTGACGGCTGGTACACAGACAGCACATATAATACAAAGACAACAGGTTTTGCAGCAGGAACAACAGGTGATATTTCTGTTTATGCAAAATTTGTAAGTGAATCAGATGTATCAAGCTACAGCACAATGTATTACAAGATGGCTGCAGACGGTAAGAGTTATGAACTGGCAGAGAGTAACACAACAGACAGCACAGTGGGACTTACAGTAAATGCAGTAGTGAAGAATTACAGTGGTTACACACTCAATGATAACTCTGCTACATCAGGAACAGTTCTTCCTAATGGCAAGCTTGTACTCAGACTCTACTATGATCTCGATGTTGAATCACTTGCAAGCAGTGACTCAGGAATCAAGATTGATTCTGAGGGAAATGTTATCGGTTACTTAAAAGCAAAAGGCAATGAGTCAATGTGCATTATGTACATGACGGATTCAACAAATGAAAATGACATTAAATCAAAAGTTCAGTCTACAAATGCGGATGGAAATCCTGCGGGAATACCTGGATACCCTGCTACGCTAAAGAATGGATACTACGAGACAAATATAGGTAAGAAGGCTGCAGACAGTTATATATTCTTTGCATATAATACAGGAACTGGCGCAAAAGGTACTGCAACCTATGCAAAGGTTAGCGATCTTTCAACTTCAGTTGGTGAAGCTACAGTTGGAACATACACTGTAAAATATTACAAGAAAAATGATTCCGGCAATTACACACTTGCAAATACAATGACTTATGACGGATACGTTGGATATGTTGCAGTAGCAGCAGTTATTGATTATGATTCATATGCGGTTAATGAGACAAAGAGTCAGCTTACAGGAGTAGTACTTGCAAACGGTGGACTTACACTTAATGTATACTATGACAAAGTTGAAATGAATCAGAATGAAGAACAGGGAATTGTTGAGATTAACGGTTACCAGATAAGTTACTTATCAGAAGGTATGCGAACAGTTTACTCTGTATCTGACACAATTAACGGAAAGAGCGTTGTAGAAAAAGGAATGATTTACGGAATTTATGATGAAGTTGCTGAATCAGATTTATACGTTGGAAACAAGTCACCTTTGGTTAAGTCTTATCCTGCCACAAGTAAAGGTAAACTTGCTGCTTCAGTTTCTTCAACAGATGACGCTGACAGTTATGCAATGACATTACTCTTTGCAAAGAAGAATAAGACAGAGTTTAATACAAGAATGTACATCAGAGCATATGCAAAACTTTCAGATGGAACATATGTATACAGTGATGTTTACAATTATACAATCGCTTCAGTAGCGGAGAAACTTTACAAAGACTGCAGCATGCCGACAGAGGCAGGACATAATTACCTTTACAACAGTATTTTGAAAGTTGTTAATCCAAGCTATGGAAGAATCGATTACTAGAATGATTTCATAATCCGAAAAGAACATAAAACGGGAGTCGGTACAATCTTTGTGCCGACTCTTTTCGTTTAGCAACGAGGAAAATTCATCAAACTAGTTTGATTGAATAAATACTTAGCTTTTCGTACCTTGTAGTCAAATATTTATTATGTTATACTTTACTTTGCTGAGCGTAACACGCCGGTTATGATAAAATAATCACAGTATAAGGAGAAAAAATAATGAATATCGTATGTCTTGATTTAGAAGGAGTATTAGTACCTGAGATTTGGATTGCATTTGCAGAGGAAAGCGGAATTCCTGAACTTAAGAGAACAACAAGAGATGAGCCTGATTATGATAAGCTCATGAACTGGAGACTTGGAATCTTAAAAGAGCATGGTTTGGGACTCAAGGAGATTCAGGATACAATTGCAAAGATTGATCCTATTCCGGGAGCAAAAGAATTCTTAGATGAGCTTCGTTCTATGACACAGGTTATTATTATTAGTGATACATTTACACAGTTTGCAAGCCCACTCATGAAGAAACTTGGATGGCCTACAATTTTCTGTAATTCACTTGAAGTTGCAGATAATGGAGAGATTACAGGATTCAAGATGAGATGTGAGAACTCAAAATACACAACTGTCAGAGCTTTACAGTCTATCGGATATGAGACAATTGCCAGCGGAGACAGCCACAATGATTTAGGCATGATCAAGGCAAGTAAGGCAGGATTCTTATTCAAATCAACAGATCAGATTAAGGCTGACAATCCTGAACTTGAGGCATTTGAAACATATGATGAGTTACTTGCAGCTATAAAGAAAGTTCTTTAATATATGGCTGAAGAAAGTAACTGGGGAGAAGATTCCCTGAAAGTAAAAATAAAAAAAGAAAAGGACAAGTTTATGTCCCTTTCCGCTGAAGAAAAAAAGCAATATTACAAGTCTTATTATCTTGTTCCGACTATCATTGCATTGGTTGTATTGCTGGTGGCAGGTCTCATCATAAAAGATGTATTTATTTCAAAGAAGACCCAGATTATGCAAGGGGTTGTAATTAACATTGAAGTAGATGATGATGCAGGCAAATATCTTTCTGACAATATGAAGAAAGCATTTGGAATCAGTGATAAGAAGAGCACAGTATCTTACAAGAACATTAATTTTGATTTTATTGATGGCGAACCGGCAAGCAACAATTTTAATAATGTAATGTCACTTGATACTCTGATTGAAGGAAAAGCTGTTGGCTACATTTTGTGTGACAGTGAAGGATTGGAGTATGTGAAGAATTTGGATGTCGCCTGCAATCTCAATGATGCTTTGTCAGAAGAAATGCTTGATAAGATTTCAGACAGGTTAATTATTGCACACAGCGATAGCAAAAAAGATAATATTCCAATTGGAATCAATATTTACGGAACCAAGATTGCCAAAGCACTTGGAATTGAAGAAAAAGATTGTAATCTGGTATTGATTGACGAATCTAATTATACAGAAAGATATGATGAATTAATTGAATATATTTTTGATTAAGGATGATGATAAAATTCCCCAATTCAGTTGGACTGAGTTGGGGAATTTCTTTCTTTTATAGGAGAGTTCTCTGAACTTCACTATAGAACAAAAATGTTTGGAAAGGATGCATTTGCTATAATAAAAATACCTCTTACAGTTGAATTATTACCTGTTGCCGAAAATGCCTTTACAATCCATTGGTTGAAAAATATAATGATGGCATAAGGAGGGAGGCAATGAAAATTACTATTGAGATTGATGAAAAATGCATAGAAGATGAAGTGTTAATAAAGTGTAGAGAAATAAATGAATCAGTTAGTCGAATACATAAGATGATTGCAGACGCGTCAAAGAAAGACAGGAAGCTGACGCTTTACAAGAAAGATAAAGAATTCTATATTGATGTGTCAGATATTTTGTTTTTTGAGTCAGATTCAGACAGTGTAAGAGCCCATACGAAGGATGAAATGTTCACGACGAAGTACAAGTTGTATGAACTTGAAAATATTCTGCCAAGCGAGTTCTGCAGAATTTCAAAATCCACTATTGTTAATGCAATAAAGATTTATTCAATTACAAGAAATATCACAGCATCCAGTCTTGTGGAATTTGAACACACGAATAAAAAGGTATATGCATCAAGATCATATTACAAAAATCTAAAAAATATTATGAATGAAATGAGGTAGATAAGATGAATAATAGGAATGTTTTCTGGGGAGTAGTATTTATAGCGGCAGCATTTTCTGTGTTGTTCGGAGCATCGTTTAGCTTTATTGGAATAAGTATCGGGGAATTATTTCTTACTGCAATATGTGTGGGAATAATGATTAGAAGCTTAGTCGGTTTGGAGTTTGCCGGAATTCTTTTTCCGCTAGCTTTTCTTTGCATTATATGGGACAAACAACTTGGATTGGAAAACATCACTCCGTTTCCGGTATTACTTGCAGCTTTATTTGGAACGATAGGATTAAATATTATATTTGGCCGAATGAAATTTGAAGTTAAAATGAATAAGAAATTAAGTGAATACAGTAATAAAAAGACAAATTATGCAAAAGTGGATATTTCAAGCGACCAGTATGTTGAGGCAAAAGTCAAATTTGGCGGACTTCAGAAATACGTTGAGTCAGAAGATTTAAGAAGAGTAGATATTTCTGCATTCTGTTCAGGAGCTGAAGTATATTTGGACAAAGCTTGCATTCCAAGTGGAGAAGCAATTGTAACATTTGATTGTAAGTGTTCAGGAGTTCAGCTCTATGTTCCAAGAGATTGGAATGTGAAAAATAATCTGGATGCATCAATGGGTGCAATTAATTATAGCGGTGAGCCATCCGGTGCAGGAGTTGTAGATTTAATTCTTGTGGGAAAAGCATCATTCTGCGGAGTTGATATTCAGTACGTATAGAAAAAGGAGAGTTGTGTTAGTAAGTTTAAAACACTAACACAACTCTTCTTTTTGTTGTGCGCCTGGCGGCGCACGTTTCAAACTTAAACGACGAGTGTACTTACGTTGAAAAATATGAAATAAAATGTTATTATGTAATATAGGTTTTAGAGGAACGGAGAAAAAAGGAAAACAAAATATTATTTCAAAAATAATTGAAGGAGACAATTAGGAATGAAGAAAAGTATTTTGGGGGCATTGGCACTAGGTTTATTTTTTTGTGCTAATTTACAGGTTTGCGATGCATCAACAGGGATTTATGTTAACTATCACTCGCAGGACGAAATTAAGCAATATTTGGCAGAGCACAGTGTAAATATGGATAATGTTATCAAATATTCAACAGCCCCTGCTCTGAAAGCAAACGGCAGTAAAGGCTCATTATCATCAGAAACATTAGATTCAGCACTGCAGACACTCAATGCAGTCAGATATATAGCGGGAATATACGATGAGGTAGAACTGAATTCTACTTACACCAATCAGGCACAGGCGGCAGCATATGTTATGGCACTTAATAAGTCTATTTCCCATGCACCGGATAAGCCGTCAGGAGTGAGTGACAGTCTGTATAATCAGGCGGTAGCAGGTGCTTCTAGCAGCAATCTTGCCTGGGCGAGTTGGAACCATGGACTTGAGTCCACCATTATTAATTCGTGGATGGATGATTCAGATGATTTCAATATTGGAAGATTAGGGCACAGAAGATGGATTTTGAATCCTACAATGAAGCAGACAGGTTTTGGCTCTGTATATGATAAGAGTGTAGGAACTTTTTCGGTAATGTATGCATTCGATGGTTTTCTCGAGTCCACTAATTATTCCGGTGTGGCATGGCCTGCTCAGAATATGCCAATCGAGTACTTTGAAAATGATCATGCTTGGAGCATAAGCATGGGAAAAGAAGTAAATGCATCAAAGGTCAAGGTCATTTTAAAGCGTAAGAGTGATAATAAAACATGGTTATTTTCCCAGAGCGCTTCCAAAGGATATTTTGCCGTAAGCAATGAAGGATATGGTGCCAAGGGATGTATCATATTCAGACCTGACGGAGCGGAATACAAAAGTGGAGATGTGTATAATGTAAAGATTACCGGCTTGGACAAAGAAGTTGAATACGATGTAAACTTTTTTACGATTTCAGATATATGCATGCATGCTTACGGAAGTACAAAAGTCGTTAAAAAAGCAACCTTAAAAAACGACGGAAAAAAAGTTGTTGTTTGCGATAAGTGCGGTGAAGAAATACCCGGAACCATATATCGCATAAAAAAGGTCAAATTAAAAAAGAAGACGTTGAAATACAACGGAAAAACAAAGAAACCTGTGATTATTGTCAAAGATTCAAAAGGAAACAGTATATCCAATAAGTACTACAAGGTTAAGTACAATAAGAAGCCTAAGAAAAAAGGTAAATATAAAGTTACAATCAGGTTTAAGGGAATGTATAAAGGAAAGAAAGTATTATATTTTAAGATTAAATAATGTAATTGAAATGTAAAAAAAATCCGGGTAATAAATGGCTATAAATAAAAGAATTAAATTAATATAACTAAAGATTTAAAAAAGGGAAAAATTGTTAAAAGTCTTGGAAAAAAAGAGAGGAGAGTAAAAAAAGGAAATGAGAAAGAATTTGATGAAAGGTATCGCACTTTCTACGGCATTTGTCTTGGCCTTGGGAGTGATACCGGAACAGATGACGTTTAATGGCACAGAGCAGGTTTATGCGGCGACAGCAGTCAAAATCACAAGCCCGACGGACGGAAAGTTGCTTGCAGCAGGTTACAATGATTTTACATGGGAGAGTGTAGACAATACGCAGACTTATAATATCTACGTGGACGGAAACAAGGTTGGAACATCAACCACAACAGGATTCAGATATTATACTACTTCGGTTGCGCTCCATAAACTCAAAGTTGAATCGGTACAGAATAACGGAAGCATCATATCATCACAGGAGATTACCTTTGGAATATCTAAGAAAGGTCTTGCCGTAAATGATACTATGGGAAAACATATCAATCCGGTTGAGTTAAAAGCCAGTTGGTATTATGACTGGAGTACCAATCCTCATAGTTATACAGGGTACGAACAGATTGAATTTGTACCTATGATCTGGGGAGTTGGAAATGACGGAGATATCACTAAAGTAAATAATTATAATTACAAATATCTGTTGGCATACAATGAGCCTGATATGGGATACGAAGGGGGTGGAAGTAATACTTCTGTGGATGTTGTATTAGAGCACTGGCCTAACTTTAATCTGGCAAACAGGAACTTTATTCTTGGTTCACCGGCCCCTGCATTTTCGCCTTCATGGGGCAATGGTACATGGATGCAGGAATTTATGAACAGAGTGGATCAGAGTACAATAGATTTCATTCCGCTTCATTGTTACTATAATAATTATTCAGGAGCTGATGCTGCCAGAACATTCCTTGCAGACGTAGTTGATAAGACTTATGAGATGTACCACAAGCCGATATGGATAACAGAGTTTGCCCCTAGCGGATATGGATACAACGATGCTGAGGGAAGAGCGAAGGCAAAGGCATTTTTGGAGACAGCTTTTGAAGGACTTGATGAACGACCATATGTTGAGAGATACAGCTGGTTCTCATATAACACAGATGACAATAACAATGGAGCATCGGCTCTTTGGACAAATGATACAGGAGTGCTGACAGACCTTGGAAGAACTTTTATTGAGTGTGGTAATCCGCAAGGATATGAGCCGCCTAAACCTAAATTTACATTTACTACATCAACCAGAAATCAGTTGTTGCCGGACAGTGTAAGTATAGACTCAAAGACGTATGCTGACCTTGCAAAGGGAGCATCGATTTCTGCAACATCAGAAATCAATAATAACAGCTCTGCAGGGAAAGCCATTGACGAGGATATAGGATCAAGATGGGAGTCGGTTCAGAAAGTGGATCCTCAGGATGTAATTCTTGATTTGGGAGAGAGCAAGTTAATCAAAAAGTTGGATATAATATGGGAAGCTGCATGTGCACAAAATTACACCGTTGAAGTATCTGAGGATGGACAGGATTACGAACAGGTTGCCGAGGTGAAGGGTGTTGGTTCAAAACAGAACAGATATGACAGCATATTGTTTGATTCCGGTTTTGAAGCAGTAGGAAGATACATCAAAATCCATGGAACAAAGAGAGCACTGGATTACGGATATTCGATCTACGACATGGCAGTATATGGAGAAAAATATAACAAGATTCCAAATGAGATATACGGACTTCAGTATAGCACTGCAAGAAACGGTTTTAGAATTATATCAAATGTTGAAGCGCAGATTGATGGAAAGAATGTTGTTGAGTACGGTAATATTCTTGGAATAAAGAGTAACGGTTATTCAGCAAATGATATGGTTGTTGGAAGCAATAATCAGAATATCAGAAGTTTCAAATCAACATCAGTGGGATTGTCAGAGGTAAGTTATTCAAAGTCAGCTACAGCAAACAGCTATATAATGACATTTGTGGATAATGGTACAACAAGTGATGCGTATAGTCAGCAATATGCAATCAGAGCATACGCAATACTTTCGGACGGAACAAAAGTCTACAGTGATATTGTTGATTTCTCGATTTATTCTATCGCAGACAGCCTATACAGGGAAAAGAGCATGCCAACATTGCAGCAGCATAATTTCCTGTTCAATAACATTTTAAAAGTAGTTAATAATAACTATCAGGTTGTACAGTACTAGAATCAATGTAAAGAAAAAATATAAATGCTTAAAGAAAAGGTGAGTTTGAATAATACAAACTCACCTTTATATTTTAACAATTTAGAATAATCAAAAACATACGTACCGGATTCGGCAATCTGTGTTTTAACATTCAAAACCAATAATGATACCGTTTCTCTCTGCATAGTAACTGCAAAGTCCTTTTGCAGGATAATAGAGAGTATCGGCATTTGGATATTTTTCTTTTATCAGTTCGCATACCTTCTGTGAAAGTGGTTCATTCTCAACATGACTGATTCTGAACTTGCCACCTTTGTAACCGGCTTTTTCGATTTCTGCCATCAGAGATGAAAGCATCTTCTTTTCACCTTTGCATTTTGCTATTACTCCGACTTTGCCCTCTTCATCAGCTGTTCCAAGAACTCTGATATTGAGGATGCCGATTGCAGATGCAACTACTTTGCTCACTCGACCGTTCTGTGCAAAATTGTGTAATGAAAAGAAGGAAAAGAACAATCGGGTAGTTTTATAGTATTCGGTAATCTTTGCAACAGTATCTTCAAATGAATTACCTTCATTCTTTAATTCTATAAGTTTCTCAACAATAAGGTGCATCTCAGGACCTGTACTAAGAGAATCTATTACATGAATCTTAGCATCCGGGTGATCCTGAAGAAACATATCTTTTGCAACGCAGGCACTGTTGTAAGTTCCTGACAGTCCGCTTGTAAGTGTGACAACGTATATCTCGTCAGCATCTCCGAATGCAGTTAACCATTGGTCGGCTGAAGGGCATGCAGTGTAAGAACGTGCATGGTAATTGCTGAGATAATCAAGCATGTCGTGTACATCTATCTTATCGTCATCTAAATAACTTTTTTCATCAGTATAAATAGTGAGTGGAACACTTTCAAAGTTCACTCCTTCAAAACTGATTTTATCACATGATGAATCTGCTATAAATTTAACCATTATAATCTCCTTTGTAATCAACACGCAAATAAAAAACAACGTGGTATTTATTACTACGTTATATTGTATTGCCTAAATAATTATGATACAATTTACAAAAATGATAAAAATGTAAACTTTGAAATATGTTCAGGGAGATTTGAATGAAATTCAGGATTAA
Source organism: Lachnospiraceae bacterium (assembly GCA_024698345.1). Taxonomy (GTDB): domain Bacteria; phylum Bacillota; class Clostridia; order Lachnospirales; family Lachnospiraceae; genus SIG293. The sequence goes on from JAILRH010000081.1 coordinate 19,560, forward strand.
TCAGAATGAAAAAAGTAAATTTACAAGAATGTGTATTTCAGAAGCAATTGTTTCATTGCTAAAGAATACTTCATTGGAAAAACTAAAAATATCTGATATTGCAAAGAGGGCGGGAGTGTCCCGAATGAGTTTTTACAAATATTATCATTCTTCGCACGCAGCCCTCAATGATTATCTCGACATTATAATAAGTGAATATCTTCAGCAGTCTGATGCAGACAGAATTACAAAGGAATTTCTTAATTACGAGCATATTCTGTATGCCCTCAACTTTTTTGACAGGTATGCCGATTTCTTTTTGACACTTGCAAAACAGAATGAGTATTCAATTATGATAAATGGAATTAATCAGTTTATGGTAGAGCATATATCTTCGGAAAATAAGTTGTCTGTATATGAATTGTATTCTTATGCAGGAGCACTTCTGAATACGTTTATGAAGTGGGAGGAGAATGGAAAGAAAGAGAGTGCGGAGGAGATAGCGACAACTCTTTGCAAATTTTACGGAATGCAAGAACTATAGAATGCAGGAATTATAGAATGTAAGAATTAATGCAAGAGTTCTTTAATCAATGATTACAGCACAATTGATGAAAATGTGTTATAATAAAGAAAATATGACGAGTGTACTATAATTTAAGATAAGATTTAACTATACAAAGGAGACTTTACTATGGCAGCTTTGACGATAAGAGATATTGCAAAGATGTGTGGCGTAGGAGTGAGTACTGTATCTAGAGCTATTAATGATGACCCCGGCATTAATGAACAGACTAAACAGCGCATCCTTAAAGTTATAGCAGAACAGAAGTACATTCCTAACAACAGTGCAAGAAATTTAAAGCGTACGGATTCTAACACTATAGCATTGTTGGTAAAGGGAATTGATAATCAATTCTTTCTTGAAATGCTTGCAAAGTTTGAAGAGAGGCTGAAAGAACTTCAATATTCATTTATGATTCAGCCGGTCAATACTGAGCAGGACGATGCACAGGTGGCAGTAGAACTGGCAAAAGAAAAGAGATTAAAAGGAGTTATTTTTTTGGGTGGACTGATGGATACTCCCGAAGTGACATTGAACGCGATGGGCATTCCATACGTGTTATGTACGGTTGCGGTCAATTTGGACGCACCGAAACGTCAGTGTTCAACAATATCAATCAATGACAAGAACGGTGGTTATATTGCAACGGATTACTTGTGTCGCCAAGGGCACAAAAGGATTGCAATGCTTGCCGGAAGAGAGGCAGATTATTCTGTTGCAAGACTCAGGCTTGAAGGTTACAGACAGGCGCTGAATGAACACGGAATCAGATTTGATCCTGAACTTGTCAGATTTATGAGTGAAGAGATACCGGAATATTCCATTGAGAATGGATATGTTACAACCAAAAAGTTATTGGAATCAGGATTGGATTTTACGGCAATATACGCTATTTCCGATGTTATATCCATGGGGGCATATAAGGCGATTAAAGAGGCAGGTAAGAGAATACCTGAGGATTATTCCATTATCGGTTTTGACGGCATAGATATGGGAAGATTCTATCACCCATCTCTCACAACAGTTAAGCAGCCTACAGACGATATGGTTGCAAAGACAATAGAACTTCTGATGAAGCAGATTGACGGTGATAAGACCTCCGTTCAGGTGATATATGATTCTGAGATTCTCGAACGAGATTCAGTTATAAAACTTGAAAAATAAAAATATATAATAAGTGCTAAGGCTATCGCAATTTGCGATAGCCTTTTTCAATCTTTTCTGTACTTTTTTGGCATATCTGTTTACAATACTAAGGGAGAAGATTATTAAAAGGAGTAAAAAATGATTATAAAATATACATTGATTACATCTATAGGTATAGTGGCAGTACTTATGATTACATTATTGATAAAGAATTATATTAACAGTAAAAAAGCAGGGGGAATGACTTTTGCAGGTAAAAATAAAATAGGAGAAAATTATATTTTCTTATTTATTGCGGGAATGATTTTTCAGGAATTAAATATTATTAGAATTGAGTATAAGATGCCTGATTCGACATTTGGTTCTTCTAAAGAGGCCATGTTGATAATTGTTTTACTTAACATTTTTTCCGCGCTGTTTATTGTCTTTAATATATTCAGAAAAAATGTGTTTACAGTTTACGAAAAAGAGAATATCAGATGCGGCAAAAATCTCATACCTTATGAGAAAATAGATGCAGTATCAGCAAAGAAAATATCAGATAAGAAGAATCTGTCTCTTATCGATTTGGATATATTTATCAATAATAAAGTATATTATTCTCAGAATCTTACTACAAAGCAGTTTGAAGAATTCAAAAGGAAAATATCTTCAAAAATGTCAGACAATATTTTTGATAATGAAGGAAAAAATAAGAAACCGGGAATCGGTATAATGTATATTATGATTGTCTGGATTTTTGTGGCCACCTCTCTTGTACTATCTGCAGCAAGAGAATTAATTATAGTTAGTTTCCTTGGAATTATTCTTCCGGGATTGTTCATGTGCATATATGCTGTGATTTTTATGGCAGTCATGAAAAAGAGTGAAACGGACAGAATGCAGGATAAGATGTCTAAGTATTAATTTATAAAAAACGCGAGGATAGATATGAAAGATAAAATGAATGAAATAAATACAAATACAGCAAATGAAAATGTTCAAAATAAAAAAGATATAAATGAAGTTCCTCACAAGAGAAGAAAGAGATACAAGGGAACTCATCCGCGAACATTTGCAGAAAAGTACAAGGAACACAATCCTGAAAAATATAAGGATACTATTGAGAAGGTTAAGAGTAAGGGGATGACACCGGCGGGAATGCACATTTCTATTATGGTAAATGAGATAATAGATTTTCTGAATATTAAACCGGGACAGATTGGACTTGATGCCACTCTTGGGTATGGTGGACACACTACTGCAATGCTGAAATGTTTAGAGGGAAAGGGTCACATTTATGCTCTTGATGCCGATCCGATTGAGATTAAGAAGACTACAAAGAGACTGGCAGATAACGGATTTGGTTCCGATATTGTGACTACTATCAATACTAATTTCAGAAACATTGATGAGGTGGCAAAACAGTATGGACCCTTTGATTTTATCTTGGCGGATTTAGGCGTGTCTTCAATGCAGCTTGATAATCCTGAGCGTGGCTTTTCATACAAACATGACGGTCCCCTCGATTTGAGACTCAATCCTGAGAAAGGTGTATCTGCAGCAGAGCGAATTGCAAATATATCGGTAGAAGAACTCGAGGGTATGCTCGTTGAAAATTCCGATGAAATATATGCCACTGAAGTTGCAACTGAGATTGTGAGGATTAATAAAGGGAAAAACAAAATCAGCACTACAATGGAACTTACACAGGCTATTACAAATGCACTTAGAAAAGTTCCCGAGAAGGATAGAAAAGAGGAAGTGAAGAAGTGTTGCGCAAGAGTATTTCAGGCCTTAAGAATCGATGTGAACAGCGAGTTTGAAGTACTGTATGAATTCATGGACAAGCTTCCGGATGCTTTGGAGGAAGGAGGAAGAGTTGCAATACTTACCTTCCACTCGGGCGAAGACAGACTTGTCAAAAAAGCATTTAAGAGCGGCAAGAAAGCCGGCATCTATTCAGAGGTTGCTGCAGACGTAATAAGGCCCACCGCAAAAGAGTGTATTGACAATCCGAGAGCCAAATCCACAAAAATGCGATGGGCAGTAAAAATGTAGATTACAGGAATGAACAGATTTGCTTATTCCTGATTAATCATATTCTTTTCTTACAGATATCATTGAGACAACATTTGTCACAGAAAGGAGTGGTTCTGGCCGTGCACACTGCACGACCGTGATCTACAAGTCTGTGGCAGAAGTTGTTGCTTTCATCTTTTGGAATAATCTTCCACAATTCCATCTCAACCTTTTTGGGTTCCTTTATGTTGTTTACAAGCCCCATTCTGTTTACAAGTCGGATGCAGTGCGTATCTGTTACAATTGCGGGCTGTCCATAGATATCGCCCATTATAAGGTTTGCACTTTTTCTTCCAACCCCCGGAAGCTTTAGCAGATCTTTCATATTGTCAGGAACTTTGCAGTCAAATTCATCTCTAAGCATTTTCATGCACAGACTGATATCTCTTGCCTTACTTTTTCCAAGTCCGCAGGGCCTTACAATTGCTTCTATTTCATCGACATCTGCCTCGGCTAATGAGGAAATGTCGGGAAACTTTTTGTAGAGAGCAGGGACTATTTTGTTGACTCTCTCATCGGTGCACTGTGCGGCAAGACGGACGCTTACAAGAAGCTTCCATGCCTCCTCATAGTCGAGGGTACAGTCAGTGTAAGGGTATTCTTTTTTTAATCTTTCTATTATTTCTCTGGCAAGTTGTTTCTTTGTCATTATAACCTCCGGGTAACAATATTATTTCGATTGATTACATTATGAGAAGCACTTCGTGCTTTCATAATCTCGAAATACTTCGTATTTCTCGTTAACTTATAGTGTAAATGCAAATGCCTGCTTCGCAGTCGCTTGCATTTCTTCCTATAAGTTACATTATAACACCATTCCTTAACTCGAATAAGTACACTTTTATAATTCGTTGAAAAAACAGTGCAAATAAGGTATATTTAAACCATGTTTCGCAATTTGAAAATCTGCTATGAATAATAGAATTGCACACTGAGGCAAAATCATAAAAATAGAAATTGTAAAAAATATAAGTTATAAATAATAATAGATTGAAAATCTTTAATGAGGGAAAAATATGGGAAAAAATTATGAAATAATAAAAGGTATGTTTGGAAACAGATTGCAAAAAGGAACGGCTTTGTTACTGTCATTGGCAATGACTGCCGGAGTCATGCCATATAACGATACAGTTTTTGCCGGTGAGACATATAATGCGGGAAAAGTAAGTCCGGCTGAGAAGATTAGCAGCAGGGCAGCCACGGATGAGTATATTGATGGTGAGATTATTATCGAATATGATAATTCAAAAATTTCTTCTAAGTCTGTTTCTAAAAAAGTAGGATCAAAGTTCAAAAGTAAAAAAACATATAAGTTTGAATCAAATTCCAAAAAGAAGAATAAATCGAATTTGACTGTGGAAGTTGTAAAGTCAGACAAAATGTCTGTAGAGAAAATGCTTAAGATGTACAATGAGATTGATGGAGTTACAGCTGAACCAAATTACAAGAGAAGTAAGATGTCTTCAAATGATACTTATTTTGGGGAGCAGTGGTACCTTGAAAATGTGGCGGAAAAAGACGGAAAAAAATGCTACGATATCAATTACGAAAAACTTGGAAGTGATATGCAGACAGAGGAGAATGTTGTAGCAGTTATCGATTCCGGAATTGATTTGGATCACGAAGATTTGAAGAACTCTCTTTGGATAAATAAATATAAATGTGAAGACTTTGATGGCGTTAATGGTTATGATTTTGTAAATGCTGATGCAGTGCCGGAGGATGAGGATGGACATGGAACTCATGTTGCAGGAGTAATTGCCGCGAAGAGAGATAATGAAAAAGGAATAGCAGGAATTGCAACAAATACAAAGATTATGTCATTGAGAGTTCTTGATGAAGAAGGCAATGGCGATGATGATAGTATAATTGCAGCACTGGAATATGCATACAAGGCAAAAACAGAATATAATGTAAACCTTGCAGCAGTGAATATGTCACTTGGAGGTTCAGCTTACAGCAAAATCTTAGAAGATGTTATTGAGAGACTTGGAGAGAGTGGAGTGCTTTCTGTTTGCGCAGCAGGAAATGAAGGAGTGAATATTGACGAGGATCCGTTTGATTCGTTTCCTGCAGCATTTGATTCTGAGTACATCATTTCAGTAGGCGCTTCAAATCAGTTTGATGAGCCGGCGAATTTCTCAAATTACGGAACTAATTCCGTAGATTTGTTTGCGCCGGGAGTAGATGTTTTTTCTACTTATGCAAGTGAGTGTTTTTATCCGCAACTGTTTGGAAGTGCACAGGCAAATAGTCTGTTGTATTTGGATGGTAGCAATTCAAATCTTATAAAGGTAAAAGATAATGGTAAGAGTACCGGAACTGTTACTAATCAGAATCAGGTGGCATATGGTTATGAGAGAGACGGAAATGCAAATCTTTCATTAACGCAGAAGAATGGAAAATACAGGTGGACAATTACAAATGCAGAAGTTGGTGATGCATATTATCTGTTATTTCCATACACTTGTGATTCTGAATCAGAAGATATATATGAATATATTAGTATGTCATATTCAACAGAAGCGTCTTTGGGTAGAAATCTTTTGATAGTGTCAGATGCAAAGGCGAGTGCTTCGCAGGATGGTTTTGACGATGCCATGTATGATGGAGTGCTTATGGAACCCGGTTCAGATACCTTATGCTGTTCCACAAAGATATCCTCAAAAGGGAAAGAGGAAAGAGTGGCTGTAATACAGGTGTACACAGAGTCCGGAGGTGATTTTACAGTAGATATCAATAATGTTATTGTCTCTAAAGCAGGTCAGACGAGTGATTATCTTATAAAATATAAATATGATTCAGGAACGTCCATGGCTACACCTATTGTTACCGGTGCAGTTGCAGCATTGGCATCGGCTGGTTATATGGAGAATGATTGCCTTAAACTAAAAGAGATGATATTAAGCAGTACAAGAAGAAGCGATAAACTAAAAGGAATGTGTGTTACAGAAGGTGTATTGGACTTATCTTTTGTTGACAGTCAGAGAATGATTTTTGATAATGCAATTTGCGATAATGGTGTTTTGTATATTACAGGTAAGTATTTGAAAGATGCAACTGTTGAGATTAATGGGAAGAGCATAAACGCATTTTACAGAGATGAAAAAATGCTAAAATGCAATGTGTCCGAATATGCAAACAAGCAGGTTGACCTTACTCTGAAAAAAGATAGTGAAGAGCTGACAAAAAGTATATTCATAGACGGAGGAAAGGCTCTTTACGGAATTGGATCCGAGGATTGCTTAGATGGAGCGAAGGCTGTTTCAATTGGCAACGAGGTTGTTATTGTATGTCCGACAGGGGAGATATTAAAAGTTCCATATAATAAAAAAGTTAGTGATTATGAAGAGTATATAAAAGGAATTCCAAATTTTAAATATGAATATCTTTCATCGAAAACAATCAATAAGTCAATTTTCGGTTGGGGATTTAATAATGATTCATCGGTTATTACTTTTGATTCGGAACCGGTGTGTTTCAATGGAAATATTTATGTCATGGCAATATGCAAATCAGCTTATGGGAAAAAGAAAAAACTATTGAAATTTAATGTGAAGGACTATGAGAATTCAATTTGGGAGAATGCAGGAGTTTTGCCGGGTGCAATTGATAACTATAATGGTACACAAATGTTTACTTACAAGGGAAATATGTATCTGATGGGTGGAGTAAACGAAGATGGAGAATTTCTAAAAAAAGCCTTTTTGTATAATGATGATAACGGTGGAATAAAAGAAACCAAGTTATTTGCTTCTAATATGCCTCAGAGAGCATTCGCAAGAGCTTATCAGGTTAGTGACAAACTTGTTATGACCCTTGGCACAGACGGTGGCGATAAAGTTCCTTATAACATGATTTATGATGGCAGCAGTTGGAGAAAGTCAAAGCAAAATATATTTAAAGATGTACAATGCAATGAAGTTGCTATAGTAGACGGTGGGAATATTGTTACTTATTACAAAGCGGCAACAGGTTGCACCGGCACAGGAATAATATATGCCTGCGAGAGAATAAACAACGTCGGTAATATGTTTGAATACGATGTTAACAAGGATGAATTTACAGTTTCAGACAGTTATATTTTCGATAATGAGAAATTTTATAACAAAGCGCTTGGCATACCAATGTTATCAGGAAATCTTACAGGTGCGGCTGCAAACGGACAATTTGTTTTTGTTGATATCTGGGATATTGCAGGTTATACACAGAACATATTTGGAAAAAGTGTTGATTGCTATGTTTCATTTTTGAACATAAAGGATGTAAAAACAAGTGAAATAAAAGTAGTAGTTGATGGAACAAAAGAGGTTACTGTCAGTGGTACAGGTTCATATCAGCCAAGTGATATGATTAATATCAGAGTTGAGGTGAAGGGTGGATATGAAATCGACAGGATTGAATGCTCAGACAGCAATATCGCAGACAGCCTTATGAAATATAATAGTTTCTCTAGCCCTGCATACAATTATCCAAATGGTATATATATAAAGATATATACAAAGGTATTCAGTAAAACCGATAATGGAGGCGGCTCTTCACAAAAAGAAACGACTGCTTCCAAAAATAAAGATAATAAGACAGTGACAATTACGACTTTTACACTGAAGACTAAAATAGTCAAAGCAAAGAGACTTTCAAATAAAAAGAAAGCTAAGATTACAATCAGAAAAGTAGCTAATGCTAAAGGTTATCAGATAAGATATTCAACAAATAGGAAATTTACTAAAAAGACAACAAAAACTCTTAAAACTAAAAAGACATCACTGACCATTAAGAAATTAAAAAAAGGAAAGAAATATTATGTATCGGTGAGAGCTTATGCATATATTTCAGGACGAAAATTAAACGGTAAGTGGTCAGCATGCAAGGTTATTAAGAAGTAGTTAAAAAAATGAACAACAAGAATAAAAATGTAATTGATAATAATATGTTACTTACATGGAAAGGTAATGACAAAAAGATGGAAAGTAAGAAAGCAATAATTGCAATGAGCGGCGGAGTTGATTCCAGCGTTGCAGCATTTCTCATGAAAGATAAGGGATATAACTGCATAGGTGCGACCATGAAACTCTATGACAATGACGATATAAATATTGAAAAGGATAAGACATGCTGTTCTCTCAGCGATATTGATGATGCCAGAAATGTTGCTTATTCTCTTGGGATGGAGTATTATGTTTTCAATTTTACAGACAATTTTGAAAAAGAAGTTATAGACAGATTTATCAATACATATATGTGCGGTGGAACACCAAATCCATGTATCGACTGTAACAGATATATCAAGTTCGAAAAACTCATGAACAGAATGTATGAACTTGGTTATGATTATGTTGTAACAGGTCATTATGCAAGAATAGAGAAGGACGAAAATACAGGAAGATATCTGCTCAAAAAAGGCCTTGATGAGTCAAAGGATCAAAGTTATGTTCTCTATAATATGACTCAGGAGCAGTTATCGCATACACTTTTTCCTCTCGGTGAGTTTACAAAAACAAGAATAAGAGAAATCGCAGAAGAAAAAGGCTTTGTAAATGCAAGAAAGAAGGACAGCCAGGATATCTGTTTTGTACCTGACGGGGATTATGCCTCATTTATTGAAAAGCATTGTAACATGACTTTCCCTGAAGGTGACTTTGTTGATAAGGAAGGAAATGTATTAGGAAAGCATAAGGGTATAATAAGATACACAGTGGGTCAGAGAAAAGGATTGGGACTGTCTCTGAAGAGTCCTATGTATGTGTATGACAAAGATATAGAGAATAACAGAGTAATACTTTCTGACAACGAAAGTCTCTTTAAGACATCTCTTATTGCTGACAATATGAACTGGATTGAAGTGGAAGATATCACGGAACCTATACGATGCAAAGCTAAAATCAGATATAAGCAGAAAGAGGCAGATTGTGTGGTTACTGCAGAGCAGGATGGAAAAGTAAAGGTTACCTTTGATGAACCTGTTAGAGGAATTACAAAGGGGCAGGCGGTTGTTTTGTATGATGGTGACATTGTTGTGGGCGGTGGAACCATTATCGGATAATAGAAATAATCTTGTAGTATTTTTGCAAAAGAAATGCAAAAACAGACTGCAACATATTTTATTGTAAAAATGTGAATGTTATAATATGAGTATCATAAATGTACGGAAAAAGTTTTTGATAATATTCTTTGAAAAGATCGCGATAACAATTCAGAGTTATATAAAAAAACAAATACGTACAGGGGCCTCAGTGAGAAACAGGGCGAAGAGAACGGATATGGTATTGTCACATTCACCTACATTTAATATCAGTCTTAGTATTTTCAACTGTTTGTAGCAAAAGGGATAATGTTTAAACATTTGTTAGTTATTAGGTTGATTACAAAGAACTACAAAACAAATTGTGCAAAAGAAGAAAAGCATGGTCTTATGACTGTGCTTTTCTTCTTTTGCACAATTTGTTTTGTATATATACGAAAAGTTAAGTGATAACCGGTCCCTGAACAACGGGAAAAAATCATCAAGTCTGCTTGAAAATACGGCGGTGTCCTTGAATAATATGTAAGATTTGATACAATATAAATATGAGAAAAGGAAATTGAAAATAAGTTGAAAACAAGTTGGTATGAAATTATTTATATGCTTTTAAGGCTAAGAGGAAAAAGAAATGGGAAGAAAAATAGCGGTAATGCTGGTAATGATAGTTGCACTATTATTATCGGTTTCTTGTGATAAGAATGATAACAGTAATAATCAGATTCATGAGACTTCGAAGAAGTCTAATGAGAAAATCAGCGCTAATACGGGTGTTGATTATATCAATAAAAAGATTCTGATTGTTTATTATAGTGCGGCGAATTTAAAAGATGTGGATGCGGTATCGAGTGCAACTGCCGCTGGAGATGGTGACGGAGCTACCGGTACTTTTGCAAAGTATATACATGACAGAATAGGCGGCGACATTGACAGGATAGTCCCAGATATGGATTATCCTTTAGATTATGATCATGTTCTGGAAAGAGCAAAAAAAGAAAAGAATGCCAGGGAGTATCCGGGATTTAGTCTAAAGACTAATCCGGAAGATTATGATATTATTTTTGTTGGGTATCCGATTTGGTCTTATGATATGCCAAGAGTAATATATACATTTTTTGCCAGATATGATTTCAAAGGTAAGACGATTATTCCGTTCAACACTTACGGAAGTTCTCTTGACGGCGGAACATATGACAAGATAAGAGAACTAGAACCTGATGCTGATGTAGTTGATGGTCTTGCCATCGAGGGAAAGAGCATCGATTCCAGCAAGAAATATGTTGAACAGTGGGTTCCGGAATTATAAGGTTGAAAACCATTGTTTGGCGTATTCAACAAATTCTTTTTCAACAGTGTTTAATTTTTTGGACTTGTTCCATGCAAGAACCAAATGACGATATGTTTTTTCTTTTAAAGGAATTGCTTTTATTGTGAGTGAAGGCTGAAGATCGAAGAAAGCCTTCGGAAGCAGAGCAATTCCTTTATTTTTTTCTACAAGATATCTGAGTGTTGTGTAATCATGCGTTTCGTAACTTACCACGGGAGTGAACCCGCCTGAATTCATGCAGAAATTATCAGTGAAATCTCTTAGGTTCATTGATTTATAATATGCTATATAGGATTGACTGCTTAAGTCTTTAATACTTAATTTCTCTGACAGGGCGAGAGGATGATTGTTAGATACAATGGCAACAATTTCATCTTTCATTAATTCAACGTACTCATATTGAGACATATCACTGAGAGGTTGCATTATTGTAAAATCGTACTTGTTTTCCAGATTGGATGAATAATTTACAAATGAAATATACACGTTCCTGTGTGAGAGAAGGTAATCAGCAGTGAGAAGAGATACAAAACGGCTGCCTGCCTGAGTGTATAGCATAATGGTAGATTTGGCATTGGAAAAATGCCCAGCCCCCTCGTCAATAAGCTCAAGCGCGGAATTCACCTTTTCGTAGAAATATTTACCGTTTCCATTGAGGGTAATTTTTTTTCCGTTGCGGTCAAAAAGACTGACACCAAGTTCCTCTTCAAGTTTTTTGATAGTCTTGCTGATTGATGGCTGTGGTACAAAATGCTTCTTTGCCACGCTACTGAAATTCTCTGATTCGGCGGCATCTTTAAAATATCTTAACTGTAATAATTCCATATAAATCTCCCAAATAACTATTATTTTTTTCCGTTCTTATTTTATATATCAACTTTAATATGTGAGAATACAAAATTCAAGATTTTTTTGTTTATATTCAGTCATTGTGATGTGTGAAACACTAGGGGTGAAATGTCAGAATTACTATAGATGGAAAATACAGAAATGAATACGAGCGAAGGAACATTGCCTAAACAAAGAGAATTTATTAGAATAATATCAAGTGATTAGGTGTATCAAAAATCACCGCAGTCCAAACAGTTGAGTGGATAGAACATGAAATGTAAAATTTGAAGGTCTTGGAACTTTGAAAAAAGGTGAGCCACCAGTAAAAATATTTAGAGGAAATGGTGTTATAATTGTAATAAAGCCGGATGGAGAATTTGTAACATTGCTAGAAACAGGAAAGGGATTAGATCTGGCAATTCAAATGCTCCCATGATAGAAGGGGGAAGATAATGATAGAACAAATAATCAATGATGCTAAGAATAAATGTATTGATGATATTATAATGGTTGGTTTTATAGATATAGACGAAATTGCTCAATTTTATTCAGATAAAAGATTTTTGTATTTTCAAATAGGTGAAATATATATTGAATTTGCGTCAATAGAACAGTTTTCACGTTTGAGAATTAGAACATGTGACGAAATACCATTTGACTATGAAATTGATGAGGATATGATTAGAGGAAAAACGTCAATTGCAGAATTGATTTTAAATGATTCTATGTCAATCGGTAATTCCATTACAAGTGCAAGCATATATGATTTGGACAGGAAAAATTATACTTGTGCTGCTTTGGAATTGATCCTTGAAAATGGGCAAATATTATTTCTTGATCCTTCTTTTTATTTTGGAATAAATATTGGAGATAATAGGCAAAAAGATATTTGGAAGGACAACTATTTATATATTGATAGTGTAGATGTTCATAGAATCTGAGTAATAAAAAGTGGGGAGTACAATTGAAATATGGAGAACAAGTTATTTTAAATGGTGTCGGAGGAATAGTATGTTAAGTATCAAGAATCTTTCATTCAATTATGGAAAAAAACAATTTGGCATTAGTGATATCAGTCTGAAACTGGACAGGGGAAGATTCACAGTTCTGTTTGGTGAAAAAGGTGCAGGAAAGACTACACTTCTGAAGAACATGGGGCTTTTGCTTAGACCTGATAAAGGAGAGATTTTGTGGGAAGGTGAAAAAATAAATATCAAACAACCTCAATTATATAAGAAAGTAATTGCGTATATAGATGAAACCGGCTGGGGTAGAGAATCATTTTCTCTGGATGAAAACGTTAATCTTTTTGAACATTTTTATGATAACTTTGATAGAAATGCGTTTGATAATTATATGACGATATTCGGGCTGGATGGAGCTATCAGGCAGGAGTATTACAAAAATATAGATGAAAAACAAAAGATTCAGTTTCAGGTGGCTTTTGCACTTGCAAGAAAACCAAAGTTTTTATTTTTGGATGAACCTCTTGCCAAATTTAATGTAGTTGAAGTTAAAGTGCTGATGGAAGAAATACATAAGAAAATGCGAACAGAAGACATGGGGGTTGTCATGTCGACTCACCTTGAGGAAGAGATACCGGACTTTGCCGAATATGTTGTTGTGATGGAGAATGGAAGTGTTGCTAAATTTGGCACCAGAAAAGCAGTTATGCCGGAAAAAAGTATACTTAACTCAATTCCAAAAGAGGAATACAAGGATATGAGTTTTTTACGTTTCTAATGTAGGACTATTCGGAGGTTGTAATGAAAACAAAGACAAAGGTTATGATAAAGGATATTGCCAAAACCGGCAGCAAATTAAATGTATACAGACACAGATGGGCAATAATGTATTTTATGCTGTATCTTGTTGTTGGATATAAATTTATCCGTTATGCAGTTGAAAATTTGAATTTCTTAGAGTCAGGATTTACATTTTTAAAGTCAATAAGTTTTGATTTATCGGCGTTTAGACTGAGTGATTTTAAACTGCACAAATTAGTGATTACAAAAATAATTGTAATACTCGTTTGTAATCTGTACTTTGACAAATATGCAACTCCGTCCACTCAAATGGGAGTTTATAGAAGAAGAAATTTATTTGATTACATGGAATATCATCCATTTCCGTCAAAGAGATATTTTGGATTTATATTATTGAAAAGTATTCCAATCATGTGGATATTTGCTGTTGTCAATGGCGTTATATCGTTTATAAAGAAGGATATTAATTATCTGTCAGTTTCTGTACTTGCGTTGATTATCCCATTTATAATTGGTGGAATACGAATGTTTATTTATGAACTTGATTTGTCCTTAGGTAGAAAACATGGGTGGTTTTCAGACACCAAAAAAACTGTTGTCAGTATGATGAATGTATTATTTGCCCTATGTATTTTTTTGCCACTGCAATATTTAGGGATAAACGGCTCGTATTATGCTACGTGGATTATAATGCAGCCCAAAGAGGCAGATTTTCCATCAATTAGTTTTTTTGACGGAAGTGTAAACGTAGTTGCGATATTTGTGGTAATTTTGTTTTTAAGTTTAGTGATAGTAGTCTGGGATGTCAGAAAGCTTATGTTTACATTAACTGCAGGAATGGCATGTTTTGCGATGGTAATTTGGTTGCTCTGTGTATACGAGGGGGTTTCGGATTATGTTAATATATCCCAGAATGAAATAACTGTTGTGAGAAATCATAGTAAGACAGTGTATACTTTGGATGATATTTCTTTATGCCAGATAAGCAAAGTGGATGAGTCTGAAGCGTTTAAGGATGAAGATCCGGAATATCAGTGTTCTGTACTTTTTAAAGATGGTAAATCTGTTATTCTGAGTGAGGACGATAATTGGGAAACAAACAGTACATGGGAGGGACAGTTTAAAACGATGAAAGATTATTTCGAATGGCTGAATAGATACCATTAGTTATTAGAGTTAAGATAATAAGTTTTTTGAATAATTGTTCTGTGATAAAATGCATAAAAAAAAGGCTATTGTTAGGGTGAATAGAGGACTTTAATACAATAGCCTTTTTGTTCAATATATAAAAATTAGATTATAAACTGTAATTAAGTTGTAAGCTTAGCAAATCAGCTTGTCTCTTCGCTTCTTTCTGTGATTCTGCTTCTCTTACATATTTGGATACCGATTTGATGATATCCTGTCTTGTAATAATTCCAATGAAGAAATTTCTATCATCCACAACCGGAATGAAATTCTGCTTTGTTGCACGTTCCATAAGTTCATTAATGGAAACATCAATTCTAACCGGTGGATTAAAATCTTCTCTGAGTATATCTTTGATATAGATGTGTTCAAGTTCTTTTTTTGAAAAATCATCCTTATCGTACATAGCCCAAAGAAAATCGCCTTCGCTGATACTTCCAAGATAATGACCTGCAGTTGATAAAACAGGTATTGCTGAGTATCCGTGCGCTTTCATTTTTTCTAAGCCTTGTCTAAGAGAACTGTCTTCAGATAAAAAAGAGACATCCTCTTTTGCTGTCAATAACATTAAAACATTCATACATTAACCTCCCGTTAAATATAATCTAAGATATAAAAATTAAAACAATTTTAAGAAAAAATGAACATATTGAAAACTAAAAGAGAAAAAAATGCAAAAAATATTGTATAAAAATGCAATGAATAATAAGATTGCTGATGAGGGTTATTGTTGATTTGGTAGAAAATGGAAAAATATCAGCATGGATTGATATTAAGTGAAAATTAATAAAGAATATTTGAAAAAAACATATTATAATTATGTTATAAATGAAATCGTATACTTTAGGAATAAGCATGAGTGGACAGGATGAACATTTGATAAGGAAAAAGAGCATGGATAAGTACATTGAAGATTTGAATGAAGAACAGCTTGAGGCTGTGACAATAACAGAAGGATATGTGAGAGTTATTGCAGGTGCGGGAAGCGGAAAGACGAGAGCACTCACCAGCAGATATGTATATCTGGTAAATGAACTTGGAATTTCAACTGCAAATATTCTCTGTGTAACTTTTACAAATAAAGCAGCCAATGAAATGAAAAACAGAATAAGAACTTTGATTGGTGATCAGGATACAGGATACATCAGCACATTTCACGGTTTTTGTGTGCAGGTTTTAAGAGAGGATATTCACACAATGAATTATCCGGAGAACTTTATGCTACTTGATTCCGACGACATGGATACACTTCTGAAAAAGGTATATGAGGATGCTCATATCAAGAGCTCTAAGTATGTTTTTTCCATGGCAAAGGATATGATAGGAAACAGAAAAGATAATCTGTCCCACATTCCTTATCTCCTTGACATTGACAATACAAGACTGAAACAGATGTATAAAAATGCATCCACAGTTGAAGATAAGATTTTTTACGGATTTTTGTATGAGCAGAAGAAATGTTTCGCGTTAGATTATGATGATCTTATTACATTCGTTATTCATATTTTTAGGAATCATGAAGAGAAAAAAATAAAGTGGCAAAAGAGAATGGAGTATGTCATGGTTGATGAGTTTCAGGACATTGATCATAATCAGTACGAGATTGCAGAAACTCTCAGCGGCATTCATAAAAATCTGTTCATTGTCGGAGATCCGGACCAGACCATATACACCTGGAGAGGTGCAAAGGTAGCATTTATATTGGACTTTTTACTGAGACATCCTGAAGGCACAGATATTATTATGGATAAAAATTACCGTTCTGCCAGTGATATTATTTACGCCTCCAATTCGTTGATTGAAAAGAATAAGAAACGTGTTCCAAAGCAACTGGTGCCACAGCGTGAAAAAATAAAACCGGTCGTCTATCATCATGCAAAGAACACCGGTTTAGAGGCTGCATGGATAGTTGAGCAGATTCAAAAGATAATTGAAAGCGGTAAGAAATATGAAGATATTACCATACTGTACAGGGCGCATTATGTGTCGAGAAGTGTTGAGGAAGCACTACTTCGAAGTAAGATTCCATACACAATTTACAGCGGAATTGAGTTCTATAAGAGACGAGAAATAAAAGATATTCTGAGTTATCTCAGAATGCTGGTGTACAAGGATGACATGTCATTTTTGCGAATTGCAAATGTTCCATCAAGAAATATCGGAAAGAAGCGCATGGAACTTATAACAGATTACGCAAATGAGCATGAGTGCAGTCTGTATGATGCTCTTCTTGCAAATATGGAAGACGAGCTGATTAAGAAAAGTGATGCTTCCGAATTTGTTGAACTGATAGAAAAGTATTCAGAAAACTATGAAAAATACAAGCTTATTGATTTGATAAATGAAGTCCTAGTAGACAGTGGATATGAAAAATATCTGCGACTTGGAGGCGAGGAGGAACGACTTGCAAATATGGCAGAATTTAAACAGTCAATTTATGAATATGAAAAAAATGCGGGAGAGGAAACGAATCTCGTTGAATATCTTCAGAGTATTTCACTATTTACAAATATGGATGCTGAGGAGAAGAAACAAAGCGTAAAACTGATGACTGTGCACAATGCAAAGGGGTTGGAATTTCCATATGTGTTTGTCTGTGGAATGAATGAGGGAATATTTCCAAGCCAGCACACGGACACACTTGATAAGTTGGAGGAAGAGAGAAGACTTGCTTATGTAGCATTTACAAGGGCACAGAATGTATTGTTTATCAGTGAGGCGGAGGGTGTCAATTTTGATGGCCTTTTAAGGTATCCATCCAGATTTATATTCAATACTGATGATGCATTTTTGGAGTACACAGTGGAATTGGAAGATGAGATAGTAGAGGCTGCAAACAGATATATTTCTGCCAGCGAAAATAAAGTGAATGCCCTTGTGGATAATATGTTTGTTCCCGGAGATAGAATACGTCACAAAGTGTTTGGCGAGGGAACAATTTTGGAAATTGATGCACAAACAACAAGTTTTGTGATAAAATTTGATAGGTTGGAGACAACGAGAAATATCAATATGCGTGTGAAAATTGAAAAAATATAAATGATTTATGTATATTATAAATTTCATACGGCAGGTGGGTGAGACAGATGAAGAAGAAAACAAATAAGAAAACAAACAAAATATTATTGGCATTTACAATTCTAGGCTCAATAGTCGTGGTAGGACTTGCTGCTGTTTATATAGGTGGAATTGTGTATTACAGCAGTCATTATCTAAATGGTACTACTATTAACGGAATTGACGTGTCAGGATTTACGTATGAGAAATTAGAGAAGAAGATTAAAGGGTATACTATTTCGGTTTCCGAGCGTGATAAGGAATCTACAGGAATTTATGTAGAAAAACTAAAAGGCGAGCAGATTGGAATTGAAGTAATATCAGAAGATGCGTTAAGGGATATTTTGAAAGAACAAAAGAAAGCTTTGTGGTTTCAGACTACGGGAGAGTCTTATGTTAAAGAAAAAATAATCAGTTACGACGAAGAAAAATTGAAAACTGCGGTTAAAGGGCTGGAAGGCTTTAATGAGAAGAAAGCGGTTCATCCTACAGATGCAAAGATTTCCGAATATACAGAAAAAGACGGATATACAATTATACCCGAAACCCAGGGCAATTTTCTGATAGAGGAAAAGGCAGTTGAGGCAGTTAAAGCAGCGGTGCTTAAGTTGGATAAAAAAGTTGATCTGGATAAAAAAGGATGTTATGAAAAACCTGAAATTGACCAGGGAAACAAAGATCTTAACAGCTTGCTTAATTCATTAAATAAATATGTCTCTGTGAAGATCGTATACAAATTCGGAGAAAATAAAGAAGTGCTTGACGGAAGAACCATTAATAAATGGATCAAGGTAAAAGGATACAAGGCAAGTATAGATTCTTCAAAAGTCAATGAGTATGTTGCGAATCTCAGAAAGACATATGACACTATTTTCAGAACCAGAACATTCATGACAAGTTACGGAAAAGAAGTGACTTTGGACAGCGGAGATTATGGCTGGTGGATGAATTACACAAAAGAACAGGAAGAGTTGCTTGCGCAGATTAAAGAGGGCAAGAGCGGCGAGAGAAAGCCTGAATATTATCAGAAGGCAGCAGCCTACGGCAAGAAGGATTATGGTGATTCCTACGTTGAAATCAATCTGACAGCGCAGCATCTGTTTGTGTACAAGGATGGAGAAAAAGTATTGGAGACAGACATATGCTCCGGAAATGAATCAAGAAAGATGGGTACTCCTGAAGGAGTATACGGTATTACATATAAGGAAAGATACGGTGTATTGGTAGGTGAAACTTACGAATCCACAGTTGCTTTCTGGATGCCGTTCAATGGTGATATCGGACTTCATGACGCAATCTGGAAGAACAGATTCGGAAGTGATTTTTACAAAAAAGAAGGCTCTCATGGATGCATCAATCTTCCGTATAATACTGCTAAAAAGATATACGATTTGGTTGAAAAAGGCGAGGCTGTCATTTGTTACAGACTCAAAGGAACAGAGTCTGATTCTGTGACAAAGCAGGATGTAAAAGAGATAGCGCAGGCTGCAATCGATGCCATTGAGGCAATCGGAAAAGTTGATAAGGAAAGCGGAGATGCAATCAAAGCAGCAGAGTACATGTACAACAAAGTGGGGGCTGAAGCAAGAAAATATGTAGATAATTACAGTAAATTAGAACAGGCAAAGAAAGAATTCAAACAGTTTGAAGAAAAAAAGAAATAACTGTGAAGTTGTAAATGAATTTTTGAAATTATAAATAATTAACAGTGAAGACAGAAAAAACGAAATAACTGTGAAGTACATTGACATGAAATTGAATGTGAGTTATAACTGAAAGGCTTAGGAAAAATGACACAAAAGGGAGAAAACGATGTCAGATAAAAAAATACTTGTGCTGGACATTGACGGTACATTAACTAACAGCAAAAAGGAAATAACAGAAAACACAAAAAAAGCAATCAATGATATACAAAAAGACGGGCATATTGTTGTTATTGCATCCGGAAGACCTACAGCAGGAATTGTAAAACTCGCAGATGAACTTGACCTTGATAAGTTTGGAGGATACGTTTTATCATACAACGGGGCGAGAATCACAAACTGGAAAACTAAGAAAGTTATTTACCAGAACGTACTGGACAACAACATGATTGGTGATTTATACAAATATGCCAAGAAGAATGATTTGGGACTTGTAACTTACGAGGATAATAACGTGGTTACAGGAACAAGGCATGATGAGTATCTTGAGATGGAAGCAAGAATAAATGGTATTCCAATCAAAGATGTAGATAACTTTGTAGATTTTGTAGACTTCGATGTTAACAAATGTCTGTTTACAGCACCACTTGATTGTGCAAAGCAGCACGAAGAAGCCATTGCAGCAAAGTTTAAGGGAGCAAGTGTTTACAGATCAGAACCATTCTTTATCGAGGTAATGCCTGAGGGAGTAGACAAGGCTGCATCCCTTGATAAGCTTGTCAATATTCTTGGAATGAAGCAGAAGGACACAATCTGTTGTGGCGATGGATTTAATGATCTTTCGATGATTAAATATGCAGGTGTAGGAGTGGCAATGGAAAATGCCCAGGAAGAAATTAAGAGAGAAGCAGATTTTGTTACAAAGTCAAATGACGAAGACGGAATAGTACACGTTATCAATGTATTTATAAAAGAGAAAACAGCATAAACGCCTAGGGCGTTCTTGTAATTCATAGGCTATAAGGATAAGAAGCTATCATATGATTATTACCTGAGAGTAATATATATGATAGCTTCTTTGATTATAGATTGATTATAGATTGATTATAGTCTGATTATTTGACTTCTAATTATCCGGCTCTTGAGTGCTACTCCATCTGTAATTTTCTCATTTGGTAGAAAGCGCCTTTTTTCTCCATTAATTCATCGTATGAACCAAACTCAATACAGCCACCGTTTCCGATAACAGCAATTTTATCGGCGTTTCTGATAGTGGAGAGTCTGTGTGCAACTACAAATGTAGTTCTGTCTGAAACAAGATTATCAAGAGCAGTCTGAATTTCACGCTCTGAATTGCTGTCGAGAGCTGAAGTTGCTTCATCTAAGATAATAACCTTTGGTTGTCTTATGAGAGCTCTTGCGATTGAAAGACGTTGTCTCTGACCACCGGATAATTTGCCGCCATGTTCTCCAATCATTGTATCTAAACCTTCAGGAAGAGACTCGATGAATGAAGAAAGATTCGCGGCTTTGACAGCAGCATTAAGCTGCTCTTCAGTATATGAGTTGAGACCGTAAGTGATGTTGTCTCTTATGCTTCCTGAGAAAAGAATAGTAGCTTGAGGCACAACTGCAAGATGTTGTCTGTAGGTTCTTAAGTTGAGATCGTTCATGTCATAACCGTCTAAAGTAACCATTCCTCCGGTAGGCTTGTTGAAGCCTATAACAAGATTTAAAATTGTAGTTTTGCCGGCTCCGGATTCACCGACCAAAGCAATAGTCTCTCCGTGATTGACTTTGAAATTTAAGTCGGAGAGTATCTCTTTACCGTCTTCATACGCGAAAGAAGTGTTGATAAATTTAAAGTCACCAATCACGTTCTTTAATTTCTTTTTGCCTTTATAATTTTCAACATCATGAGCAAGCAAAACCTCACCGACACTGGTAATAGATTCAGTACCCTTTGCTATGTTAGGAAGCATGGTAATAAGGTTGCTGACCATATTTACAATAGTAGTGAAGTAACTCTGATACATGGCAATATCACCTACGAGAATACGTTTTTTGAATGCGAGAAATCCTGTAAACGCCAGACAGATTACCTGAAAAGCCTGGAACAGACACCAACTTACAGCAGCAAAATTTGCCTGAACGATATCAAGTCTGTAACCCTTGCTTGCTACTTCATTGAGCTGAGATTCCATCTTCTTTATCTCTTCATTTTCAAGGGCGTGTGCTCTTGTGACAGGAATGAGTTCCACCATTTCCATGACACGCGCGGAAGTATTTTCCATCTCACGTCTGAATTCGCGGTTACGTTTCCTGATACTGCGTCGAAACATTGCAATCGTAATACCGGCAACTGGCACTGTGAGAATAAAGAAAACAAACACAGTCATACTCTTTGTGAGGGTTATAGACAGAGCAACGATAATATTAAGTCCAATGGTGAGCAGTGAAGTAAATATCTGTGATGACAGAGTCTCAATAGCTTCCACGTCTCTGATAATCTTAGACTGGAGTCTGCCGGATTCCATTTCTTTGTGATAAGAAATGGACAACTGCTGAAGTTTTCTGATAAGAGCACTTCTAAGATTAGCTTCAACCTGCCTGATTGCGCTGCTCTGGCACTTCGTATAGAGATAATTCATAGGAAAATTGAAGATAATAAGAGCAATAATAACCAAAACATTAATTAGGATATCTTTCTCCGTATGTCCTTCAGGATAAGTTGCAATATTGATAATGTTAGAAGTAATAATAGGAAGAATCCAAACCGGACTGTGCTTTATGATAAAGAAGAGAATAGCCAGAGCGAATCTTCCGTAGTTACCCTTATAGAGTTTGAAAAGAATAAGTATTGGGTGTTTACTGTTGTTGCCGTAAATGTTGACAAAAGAATTGTCTAACTCGATTTGATTATTTGTTTTTTCCATAATTATTAATTTCCTTATAATGTAATTTATATAATGTAATTTATATAATGTAATAATCTTAATGCAATTTTTCTATTTAATATCAGATGCGAGATGACTCCCACTTCAAGCACATATGTGCTAAGTGGTGAGTAACAAAATAGTATCAGTGGGAGTACAATCTCACATCTGATATACGCTCCGCGAGGATTGCAGAAATGCGCAGATGAAAATGTCAGC
>JAILRH010000082.1 GCA_024698345.1 Lachnospiraceae bacterium
TTGATGAAAACTCCCTCAGCTTGTGCTAAAAATCGAGGAACTGAAATCCTCGATTTTTAACTTCGAATCATTCTTCTTTTATCAGAATCCTTCTAAGCATGTCTCAATTGTTATTTCGAAATCCATTCATATAATTGCTCAACTTATTATTTTTGAAAGCATCTGTAATCCACATTTCACAAAATATACGATTTATGAAACGTAAACTACAGCGGTTTTCAGAATAACTCTTAGAGCATTCAAGCAAATGGATTTCGCTAAAACATTGAATCAAGTACATAGTTTTTCTGAAATAATAATAATGATACGAAGTCAAATTTTAAGGATTACAACTCCTTAAAATTTAGTTCCATTGAACGAGTTTTCATCAAGAAAACTCGTGAATTGGAACGGGCGAGTAATCATTATTATTATGAAGTTAAAAACTAGTACTTGATGAACAGTTTTAAGAAAACATTTGCTTAATGCGACAGAGTATTCTGAAAACTGCGTAAGAACGTTTCAAAAAAGTATACTTTATGAAAAAATAATTGGAATAATAAGGAGTAACAATGGCAGGCAGTAAGAATTATGATGCGAATTCCATAGCGGTTCTTGAGGGGCTTGAAGCAGTCAGAAAAAGACCGGGAATGTACATTGGAAGTGTTGGAACAAAAGGATTAAATCATTTGATATATGAGATTGTTGACAACTCAGTTGACGAACATCTTGCAGGACATTGTAGTG
The DNA here is from genome assembly GCA_024698345.1 of Lachnospiraceae bacterium. Classification (GTDB taxonomy): domain Bacteria; phylum Bacillota; class Clostridia; order Lachnospirales; family Lachnospiraceae; genus SIG293. The sequence continues at coordinate 727 of JAILRH010000082.1, forward strand.
AGATTAAAGTTACATTGGAGAAAGACGGTTCTGCGACAATTGAGGATAACGGTCGTGGTATTCCGGTTGGAATCAATGAAAAGACAGGGCTTACAGCAGTTGAGATGGTATTTACTATTCTCCATGCCGGAGGTAAGTTCGGCGGTGGCGGATACAAGATTTCCGGAGGTCTTCACGGTGTTGGTGCGTCTGTAGTTAATGCCTTGTCTGTGTGGCTTGAAGTTAATGTTAAGAGTGATGGAAAGGTATACAGACAGCGCTATGAGAAGGGAAAGGTAATGACTCCACTCGAGGAGGTAGGAACCTGCAGAAAGAATGATACAGGTACAAAGGTTCAGTTCTTCCCTGACGGCGAGATTTTTGAAAAGACATATTTCAAGGCTGATTCAATAAAGAGCAGACTTCATGAAACTGCATATCTCAATCCGGAGCTTACCATTACATTTGAAAATAAGAGAATTGCAGAGGAAGAAAATTTGGTCTTCCATGAACCTGAGGGAATAAAGGCTTATGTTCTTGCTTTGAACAAAGATAAGAGCAAGGTTACTGATGTTATTTACTTCAAGAAGAAATCAGAAGGAATTGAGATGGAGGTTGCATTCCAGTTTGTAGACGAATTCCAGGAGAATATTTTTGGATTCTGTAACAATATCTACACTCAGGAAGGTGGAACCCATATCACAGGTTTTAAGACCAAATTTACAACTATTATCAATCAGTATGCAAGAGAGATTGGAACACTGAAAGATAAAGATCCAAACTTTACCGGTTCTGATGTTAGAAATGGAATGACAGCTGTTATTGCAGTAAAACATCCGGAACCTAGATTTGAAGGACAGACAAAGACCAAACTTGATAACCCGGATGCTTCAAAAGTGGCTCAAGAGATAACAGGTGATGAGTTAGTTTTATATTTTGACAAAAATTTAGAGGTATTAAAGGCTGTAATCGGATGTGCCGAAAAATCAGCCAAAATCAGAAAAGCAGAAGAAAAGACGAGAACTAATCTTTTAAGCAAGCCTAAGTTTACGTTTGACAGTAACGGAAAACTGGCAAACTGCGAGAGCAGAAAGGCTGAAGAGTGCGAGATATTTATTGTCGAAGGAGATTCGGCGGGCGGTTCGGCCAAGACAGCAAGAAACAGAAAGACACAGGCCATTCTCCCTATCAGAGGAAAGATTTTGAATGTCGAAAAAGCGACAATGGACAAGGTTCTTGCCAATGCAGAGATAAAGACCATGATAAACACATTCGGTTGTGGATTTGGTGAGGGATATGGAAATGATTTTGACATAACAAAACTTCGTTATGACAAGATCATAATCATGACAGATGCCGATGTCGATGGTGCTCATATTGACACCCTTTTACTGACATTCTTCTACAGATTTATGCCTGAACTCATTCAGGAAGGACATGTATATCTTGCGACTCCACCGCTTTATAAAGTGGTTCCAAAGAGAGGCGAGGGAGAATATCTCTATGATGACAAAGCATTGGAAAAATACAGAAAAACACACAGTGGATTTACACTTCAGCGATACAAAGGTCTTGGTGAAATGGATGCAGATCAGTTGTGGGAAACAACACTCAACCCTGAAACAAGAATTCTTAAACAGGTAGAGATTGAGGATGGAATGATGGCATCCGAAGTTACAAGCATGCTTATGGGAAGTGATGTTGCACCGCGTAAGCAGTTCATTTACGATCATGCTCACGACGCGGAACTGGATGTTTAAAGAATAAAGTGAAAGAATTAGGTGAAATAATGGCGGAACAAATTATTAAAACAGAATATTCTGAGGTTATGCAGAAATCATATATTGATTATTCGATGAGTGTTATTACTGCCAGAGCTCTTCCTGATGCAAGGGACGGTTTGAAGCCTGTTCAGAGAAGAGTATTATACGCAATGGATCAGTTGGGACTCAATTATGACAAGCCACATCGTAAGTCGGCACGTATTGTCGGTGATGCCATGGGTAAATATCATCCACACGGTGACAGTTCTATCTATGAGACATTAGTAGTATTGTCACAGGATTTCAAAAAAGGTATGGCTTTGGTTGACGGTCATGGAAACTTCGGATCAATTGAGGGAGACGGGGCCGCTGCCATGCGTTATACTGAGGCAAAACTCAAAAAGTATACTCAGGATGTTTACCTTAAAGATTTAGATAAAGATGTTGTGGATTTTATTCCAAACTTTGACGAGACAGAAAAGGAACCGGAGGTTCTTCCGGTAAAGGTTCCAAATTTGCTTGTAAACGGAGCAGAGGGTATTGCGGTTGGTATGGTTACTAATATCCCTACTCATAATCTTGGAGAAGTTGTTGATGCAGTTGTTGCATACATGGAAAAGAACAGCATTACAACCGAAGAACTTATGGAGATTATTCCGGGACCGGATTTTCCGACGGGAGGAATAGTTGCAAATAAGAGTGAGTTGCTTGATATTTACTCAAGCGGTATAGGGAAAATCAAACTCAGAGGTAAGGTTGAGTTTGAACCGGGACAGAAGAAAAGTGACAAGGACAAGCTTGTTATCACAGAGATTCCATACACAATGATTGGTGCAAATATCGGAAAGTTCATGTCTGACGTTTATGATCTTGTTGAGACTAAGAAGACAACAGACATTGTTGATATTTCAAACCAGTCTTCAAAAGAAGGAATAAGAATTGTTCTGGAACTTAAAAAAGGAGCAGATGTTGAGGCTCTTGAGAATCTCTTATATAAGAAGACAAAACTTGAAGATACTTTCAGTGTGAATATGCTTGCAATTGCTGACGGAAGACCTGAAGTGATGGGGCTCAAAGACATAATAAAGCACAGCGTTGATTTCCAGTATGAGATTGCAGAGAGAAAGTATACAACACTTCTCAACAAGGCACTTGCCCAGAAGGAGATTAAGGAAGGTCTTATCAAGGCTACAGATATTATTGATTTGATTATTGAAGTAATCCGTGGAAGTAAGAACAGAGACATGGCAAAGAAATGTCTCATGAACGGAGAGACAGATGGAATCAAATTTAAAAATAAAGAATCTGCCATTCTTGCAGGAAACCTGAACTTTACAGAGAGTCAGGCAAAGGCGATTCTTGAGTTGCAGTTATACAAATTGATAGGTCTTGAAGTTCTTCAACTCAAAAAAGAGTATGATGAACTTATGGCAAAGATTTCCACATATGAGGATATTCTTCAGAGCAGAAAATCAATGACAAAAGCAATCAAGAAAGAACTTCTTGCAATTAAGAAAGAATATGCTGTCGACAGAAGAACAGTTATTACTGACGCAAAGGAAGCTGTGGTTGTTGAAAAACCTGAAGTTGAGATGGAATATGTATTTGTTATGGACAGATTCGGCTACACAAAGCTTCTTGAAACATCTGTTTATGACAGAAATATTGAGTCCATAAATAATGACAACAAGTATTATTTCAGATGTCTGAATACGGACAGAATAAGTTTCTTTACAAGTGCAGGCAACATGCACCAGATAAAAGTTAAAGATGTTCCAATCAAGAAATTGAAAGATAAGGGAGTTCCGATTGACAACATCAGTAATTATGACAGTAGTGCAGAATCACTAGTTGCCATTTTTGCAAATCAGATGATCAGTGACCGAAAGCTCTTGTTTGCAACCAAGCAGGGCTTTGTAAAGATTGTTGACAGCAGTGAGTTTGATGTTACAAGAAAGACTATTGCTGCAACAAAACTGAATGCAGGAGATGAAGTTGTAAGTGTTCATGTGACAGCTATTTCAACATCAGTTCCGATATTTGATGAACCTGAAGACATTCCTGTTATTTTATCCGGTGGTTCAGAAGATGATTTCATGTCACTGGATGATGAACAACTTGAATTTGATTTTATGTCGTTGGGGAATGAACCACTTGAGGACAGTAGTGATATTCAAGTTTCAAGAGAACATCTTGTTCTCCAGACAGAGGAGGGAATTTTCCTTAAATTTGCTATAAAAGACATTCCGGAAAAGAAGAAAGGGGCGGTAGGCGTCCGCGGAATAAAACTTGGCAAGGAAGATTATGTTGCAAAGACTTATCTCATTGACGCAGGAGATAATGTTGTTATAACATTTAAAGAGAAAGAAGTTGAATTAAAGAAACTTAAGCTTGGAAAGAGAGATACCAAGGGAGTTAAGATAAGACTGTAATTCTTATGCTATGTGCAGTATGGGCAACAGGGAGGTACTTAAGATGAAACTGAGACTTAAGAGAAAAAGTAAGAAAATAATTTCATATGTGTTGGCGGCAACTATGTTTGCGGGGACAATGCAGGGAATTGGTGTCAGAAGAACTTATGCAGCGGACAATGCATTTGAGACATCTATCAAAGATTTTCCTGAGAGTTATAAGGTATATCTTAGAAATTTGCACGCAAAATATCCTAACTGGGTTTTTAAGCCATATAAGACAAATATAGATTTTGCTACCGCCGTTGAAAATGAAGCGACAAGCAAAAAAAGTCTCGTGGAAAACAGCTACAATGACGCATTAAAGAGCCGAGCAACCGGTGATTATAACGCATCAACAGGCAAGTTTATTCCACACGACGGGAACAGTTGGGTAAGTGCATCAAAGAATGCTGTTGCTTACTTTATGGATCCTAGAAATTTCCTTAATAATTCCCATATAACAATGTTTGAACAGTTATCGTTTGATGCTTCGGTTCACACCCAGACAGGTGTTGAGGCTGTCCTTAACGGTTCCTTTATGTATAACACCAATATGGCTTATATTACTGCATCACATGTATATACAAAAAGCAACATCAAATATTCTGCCCAGTTTATGGCGGCAGGAAAGGAGGCAGGTGTCAGTCCTTATTATCTGGCATCAAAGAGTCTCTTGGAAGTTGGAAAAGGGAAAAATGCAAAATATGCAGGTATGGGATCCGGGAACAGTGTCAACGGAGAACATGTTACATATCCCGGAATTTATAATTTTTACAATATAGGTGCAAATGACGGAACAAATGCAGTGGCAAACGGTCTTTTGTGGGCCAGTGGCGGGAAAACAAAAGCCACATCCTACGGGCGCCCATGGAATACTCCTATCAAATCAATAAATGGTGGTGCCACATATATTGCTGAAAATTATATAAAAAGAGGACAGGATACAACATATTTCCAGCGTTTCAACGTTCAGTCAAAGGCTGCAAAGTTATACGACCATCAGTATATGACCAATATTTACGGATGTGCCAGCGAGGCAATTACGACCATGAATGCATATAAGGCTATGGAAATTGAGGGGATATCAAAGACGTTACTGATTCCTGTTTACAATAATATGCCGGCTGAGGATACTGCCATAAGAATTGGAGGCACAAATAAGACAGGTAAGATTCATGCAAATGTTAATGTGAGAAGTACTCCACACACTGTTGCTGCGGGAGAAACAGACAATCTTATCGGAAAACTGACAAAAGATGACCCTTGTACAGTGCTTGAGTTTGTGCAGACAGACATTGTTTACGATGGAAGAAGATGGCTTAATAATCCATACTGGTGTAAAGTAAGAGTCGTAAAAAACGGAGTAACAACTGAAGGTTATGTTTCTGCTGATTATGTTGATTTAAATGCGGAACAGACCGTTATGATAAATACAGATACTGCAATTGAGCAATCAATTGGAAATAAGGAAACTGCTTATTATGAAGTTGATGATCCGGCTATATTGTCTATAGATGATAATGGAGTTATGAGAGGGATTAAGGAAGGCACAACAACAGTCAGAGCATATACAAAAGGCGGTAACTACAGTGCCATGGCTGTTAACGTAATGGCTAAAGGTGTTGTTCTGTCTGATACAAGAATTAATCTTGATGTGTCAAAGACAAAGCAACTTACAGCTACTGTATATCCTACAAATTCAACAGACAAATCAGTTACCTGGAAATCAAATAACACGAAGGTTGCAACTGTCTCTAATACAGGTCTTGTAAAGGCAGTGGGATATGGTTCCGCAACTATTACCTGTACTGCAGCTGTGGGTGGTGCAGTAGGAAAATGTGTTGTTGTTGTAAGTAAACCGGTAAAATCAATAACTCTTAATAAAACAAATGCATCTATTGGAGTTGGAAAGACAATGACATTGACTGCAACAATTGCGCCGAAAGATGCATCAAATAAAAATGTTATCTGGAAGACAAATAACAATAAGGTTCTTACTTTGAAAGATGGAAAGATAACAGGAAAAGCAATTGGAAGTGCCACAATTACCGCTACATCTGCAGATGGTCAAAAGAAGGCAACTTGCAGAGTAATTATTACTCCGGGAGTTGTTCAGGGGATAAAGACACAGAATACTTCGCCTACAAAAATAAAGATTTCCTGGGCTAAATCTGTGGGTGTTACAGGATACAAAATTTATCGTGCAGATTCCAATGGAAATTATAAATATATTGCAAAAACAACAAAGAATTCTTATACTAATAAAAAACTTACAACAGGTAAAAAGTATAAATATAAAGTTGCAGCATATGTTGTAGTGGGAGGGAAAACTGTAGATGGAGTTATTTCAAGTCCCGTAACCAAAAAAGCTGCACCTAAAAAACCTACTGTACAGGTTGAATTATACGGTAAGACCAGCGCAGTTGTAAGTTGGACAAAATCAAAGAAAGCTGACGGATATATTGTTTATAAAAAGAGTGCAGCAGATGCAAAATACAAAGCAATTAAGAATATTGCCGGTGGTTCAAATCTGAAACTTACCAGCAAGCACCTTGAACCCGGACAGACATATTCCTACAAGGTTAAAGCATATAAGTATGTAGGAAAGAAGAAAGTCAAAAGTCCGTTTTCTAACATAATATCCGTGAAAAGATAGAGGAGAATAAATGATAAGATTTATTGTTAGTGATGTGGATGGAACACTAATACTGGATAAAAAGGGGAATCTTTCTGAAAGAGTTCTTGAACAGATTCCCGAATTAAAGGAAAAGGGAATTCTTTTTTCAGTTATCAGCGACAAAAATTATGATGAACTAAAGAAATCCTTTGAGGCTGTAAAGAATGATATATTGTTTATTACATGTAACGGTGCAGTTGCAATTTTTGATGATGAACCGGTGTTCAAACAGCCAATAGAGAGAAGACTTGCAATTGATATTGTCAAAGATGTAAAGGCTCAGACAGGATGTGAGTGTTTTGTTACAGGTGAAAAAGCGTTGTATGTTCCTGCAAAGAATTTTATGTTCAAAAACTATATAAAAAAGAATATGAAATGCAGTGATGCAGTGGAAGTTGAGGAACTCTATCAGGTTAGGGAAGATATTACCATGATTTCCGTTAAGCAGAATGGCGGAGTTACACAGGATATGGTTGACTATTTCTATAAGAAATGGGGAACTAAGGCTCATATTACCATTAAAGACTCAGACTGGATAGAATTCAACGCTTTTGGTGTTAATAAGGGATTTGGAGTGGAAACAATCCAGCAACTTTATGAAATCAGCGTGGAAGACACTATGGTTTTTGGTGATAATTTTAATGATATAGAGATGTTTGAACATTCATATTTCAGTTATGCGTTGCAGGATTCTCATCCGAATATCAGAAATGCTGCAAAGCATTTGGCGCCGGATGTGGAAACAATAATTGAAGATGTATTGAGAATGTAGTAGTGACTATTACACACCACATCTGGTTAAAGAGAAGATGCGGACTAAGAAGATTTTACGAAAAATAGATTGAAATAAAAGGAAGTATTATGAAAAAGACTATATTAAGGACAACTGCAATATTGAGTGCAATTGGAATGTGTATATCATTTTCGGGTTGCGAAGTAAAGACAGATACTCCACTCATAGGAAAGGTTGCGGGATTATCAAAAGATGAAGCCTTCAGAGTTGGAGATAATACATGTACTGTCAGTGAATTGAAAGTCGTTTTGATGGATATTCAGAATGATTACAAGAATGATTTTGGCGGCAATTCAGACTGGAAGCAGAAAATGGGAGATACCACAGTTGGAGATTTTATAATCAATAAAGCTGAAAAAGAAATGTCGGTTATATATGCCATGGCAGCCCTTGCTCAAAAAAACGGAGTAACACTTTCTCAGACAGAAAAAGATAAGATTTCAAAGGTTGCAGCTGAGTATGTTGGTGGTCTTAGTCAGAGCGAATTGGCGTACACGGAGGCTTCAACTGATGTTGTTGAAAAGATTTACACAAATTATCTTTTGGCTGACAAGCTCTACGAGAAAAATACAAGTGCGGTAGATGATACGGTCAGTGATGAAGACGCCAGGGTTATTTCGGTTATTCGAATTTTCATTGATACGACAAAGACAGATTCAAAGAAAGCGATAGAAGAACTGAATCATGTTAAGAAACAGGTTGAAAACGGATATCAGGATTTTCTGGTTCAGGCAAACAAATACAGTGACAAAAAAGAAGTTGAAATAAACCTTAAAAAGAACGAGGCAAAGCAGCCTTATGAAGTGGCTGCATTTGACTTGAATGAAGGTGAGATAGGTTCTGTTATAGAGCAAAAAGACGGCGCTTATCTGGTGAAATGTATCAGTGCATATGTTGAAGGTGCAACTCAAAAAAATAAGGAACAGATTATTATCAGTAACAAAGTTAAAAACTTTAGTGTTATGTATGATAAGTTTATCAAGGATAACGGAAATGATATCAATAAAGATGCTATTTCAGAGATTAAGTTGTCTACCGATAAGAATGTTGTAAATACTGAATTATTTAAGAAATATCAGGCAATAAAAGCAGAATGATTTTTTTAATAAGAGTGTCTATAAAAGTTGAATAGTATAAATAAAAAATCCCATCAGATGTGATGGGATTTTTTATGGCTGTTAGGACAAAATCTATATATCTGCTGAAGCATTAAGATTTGTTTGAGAGTGAATCCTTGATGTAATTATATATTGCTTCGTAGGTTTCATTTGTGTAGTGAAGACCATCCTGTGTCTGGAAACCTATATCCCAGAGATAAGAGTTGGTATCTATAATGCCAATTTTTCTATCAAGGTTGTTTATCATAGTCTCGTTGAAAGAATCAATGGATGCATTTGTGACATCGTATCCGTATTTGGCTTCTACATCTTCGTCTACCGGATTTACAAGCATATAATAGATTGTGCAGTCGAGAGTTTCAGCCATGTTTCCTAATGTATCTATATAATTCTGTGCATTTCCACCTTTGTCATTTACACCAAGTCCTATAATGAGTGCAGTGTTTGGATGGGAACATGCATATTGGATATTGGTCATTTGTTCAGATAGATAATCAAAACCGCGTCCGCTCTCACAGATGAATGTATCATTGGGTTTTGCCATAAAGTCCATTCCTCTGTATCTTGAATCACCGACAAAAACAAAATTCTCATATATACCATGTTTGATAGTACCACGTTTTTTTATGGCTGCCTGATTTCGCTTGTTGGCTTTGCTGACTTTATCGTTCTCAAAGTTTTCGGACTTTGATGTCAGGGGTTTTACACCGTTAATATAATAACTACTTACATCCTTTGACTCCTTCGATTGGATGTAATAAATTCCACCGATAACAAGAGCGATAGTAATTAAGCATAAAATAGTTACAAGTACAGTTCGTTTGTTCATAATATCACCTTTGTTCTTTATTATTTTGTAATAGCAATTCCATTATACTAGTTTTCGGCAAAAGTTGCTAGTTTTTCGTTTACTTTTTATTTTATATTTAGTAAAATTATATTTGGTGCATTCGCACGGATTTAGAATAATAATATGAAAGAGAGAAAATGCAATGAACAAAAAAATTGACCTAGGGAAGTGGTTTTCCGACAATTGGATTTACATTATTTCATTTCTTTTACCGGTATTGTCGATGATAATTGTGTATTCCACAAAGGGGGCATATCCTTTTGGCGATGGAATGTATTTAAGATCAGATAATTACCATCAGTACACACCTTATCTCCAGATTTTACAGGATAAGATTCATCACGGTGGCAGTCTTCTTTATACATGGGAGATTGGTGGAGGAATGAATTTTATTGCCATAGCGGCATATTATCTTTCCAGTCCATTCAATATTTTATTATTGTTATGGCCGGGTAAAGTTGTTGATCTTGTAGCAATCTTTATTATCGGAAAGATGGGGCTTGCAGGATTTTCAGTTACTTACTATCTCAGCAAAAAGTTTAACAGAAAAGATATGGTTACTGTAGTATTTGGAATGGCATATGCGTTATCTGCTTACTTTGCAGCATTTAGCTGGAATATAATGTGGCTTGACTGTATGTTCCTGCTTCCTTTTATTACATTGGGACTTGAAAGGCTGGTTTATGAATCAAAAGGAAAGATGTACTGTATTTCCCTTGGTTTAGCTATTTTTTCAAATTATTATATTGGAATAATGCTCTGCATATTCAGTGTATTATATTTCCTGTTTTTGATTTTTGTTGTAGATATTCCGGAAGAATTCAAGGAAAAGAAAGAGCTGTATCTTATGCCGATAAGAATAAAATACGCTGCATATTCGCTGATAAGTGGTGGACTTGCAATGGTTGTTATTCTTCCTGAATACTTCAATTTGCAGTCAACACGTTCTGCGGATGCGTCTTTCCCGGAAAAATTAGAGTCGTATTTTTCTGTATTATACATGATTTTCAGATCTACAATGAACATCCCTATTGCGGATCTTAAGTATCCGCATGACCCTAATATATATTGTTCAATTGGCATGTTCTTACTCATTCCATTGTACTTTATGTGCTCAAAGGTTAAGGTTAAAGAACGTGTGGGAAAAGCGATTCTTATGGCAATAATGCTATTAAGTTTCAATCTGAATATTCCTAACTTTATCTGGCATGGATTCCATTTTCCAAACAGTTTGCCATGTAGAGAGTCATTTATTTATATTTTCCTGATTGTAACTATGGGTTATGAGGCGGCAATCAACATTAAAGAATATAAAAACAGTCAGATTATTGGAACTCTTTGTGGAAGTGTTGCGTTGATGTTTATTTTCGAAGAGATGTTTAAGAATGCAGAGTTCTTCAGTAATCTTGAGTCAGAAGTACATACTAATATTACTAAGATAGTATATATGAGTGCAGCATTTCTGATTATATATACGGTTATTGCATTTTTGTACAGAAATGCAGAGAACATCAAAGGTTTTGTAATATATCTGCTGGTATTGACATCTTTCTGCGAACTGACAGGTAATATGAATACAACAGGTCTTGTTACATTGTCAAACAGATATGCATACAATGAGAGTGATGGAGCATTTGATAAATTAAATGAAAAAGCGAAAGAAGATGCAAAGGGCGATGATGAATTCTTCTTTAGAACAGAGGAAGAAAATCACAGAACAAGAAATGATGGAGCTTTATTCAGCTACAACAGTATCTCTACATTTTCTTCAGTATCATCTGCGGCTATTCAGTATTTTTATGACGAAGTCGGAATGCAGACATCATTCAATGCATATTCTTACTATGGTCATACACCTGTAACAGCAGCGATGTTTGGAATTAAGTATGAATACACAACAGGAGATGTATCTATACCTTCTATCTTCTCTAGCGTAGCGAGTGAGAACTACAAAGATGCATCAGGAAATAACAGAACACTTAACTTATACAAGAATAATTATTCACTGCCAATCGGATTTATGGTAAACAGCAGTGCAATGGCTACATGGAATCTCCAGTCAGGAAATCCTTTTATTGCGCAGAACAGTTTCATGAAGTGTACAACAGGCATTACAGACAGTGTTTTCCACAGACTCCAGACTGATGGAGCAGGTACAATCAGTACAGCTTACGCATTAGATGAGGATGATAATTACAGACCTTCAGAGGGACAGCAGACTATGGATATTTATATATATGTTCCGACAAGTTCAGAGAACTTAACTGTAAATATCAATACAGCTGATGGAAGCTCAACAACTAAGAATTTCTCATCAACAAATCAGAATTACATCTGTTATGTAGGAGAAGTTACTATTGGCAGCACAGTAGTTGTTACTGCAAATGATGGTTCAACAATCTCAGGGATGCACGCGTACGCATTTGACATGGATGCTTTTACGAAGGGATATGAGATATTAAAGAACCAGAGACTTCACATAGAAAAAGCGAAGGATACATACATAAAAGGGACAGTAAGTAATGCTAACGATGGTATGATGTTTATGTCAATTCCATATGAAAAAGGATGGAAAGTATATGTTGACGGAAAAGCATCAAAAGCATCTGCGGTTGCAAAAGATGCTTTGATTGGATTCTATGTTCCGCAGGGTGATCACACCATCGAATTAAGATATGTTCCATATGGATTTGTTCCGGGATTATTGATTAGTATATTAAGTTTACTGATTCTACTTGCGATTGCGTTTAAAGATAAATTATTTGGAGCGTATGAACAGAAACTTAGAAATGAGAAGAAGGCTAGTTTGGCCAAAAAGTAATCAGTACATAAAAAAGGCTAGTTTGGCCAAAAAGTAATCAGTACATAAAAAGGCGTATCGAACAGGATTTGTTCAATACGCCTTTGTTATTGGTGTGCCAGCAAGCACACTTTATAAGTGATTATTTATTATTTGTTCTTATCTGCTTCAGCATACTTCATTGCACGAACTTTAAGTGGAAGTCCGAATAATGTGATGAATCCTTCAGCATCGTGGTGGTCATATAAATCACCTGTTGTAAATGAAGCAAGACTTTCTGAATACAATGAGTATGGAGAAGTTGTACCTGCTTTGATGATGTTACCTTTGTAAAGTTTGAACTTAACTTCGCCTGTAACATATTCCTGTGTTGATTCAACAAATGCCTGAACAGCTTCGCGAAGTGGAGTAAACCATTTTCCTTCGTATACAATCTGAGCCATCTTGTTGCCCATATCTTTTTTTACTTCCATTGTTGCACGGTCAAGAACTAATTCTTCGAGCTGTGCATGAGCTTCCATAAGAATTGTTCCACCAGGAGTTTCATAAACACCACGTGACTTCATACCAACTACACGGTTTTCAACAATATCAACAATACCGATACCATGTTTTCCACCAAGTTCATTTAATTTACGGATGATATCAGAAACTTTCATCTTCTCGCCGTTTACAGAAGTTGGAACACCCTTTTCAAATGTCATTGTAACATATTCGCCCTCATCAGGAGCTTTTTCAGGAGAAACACCTAAAACTAAAAGGTGATCATAGTTTGGCTCGTTGGCAGGATCTTCAAGCTCGAGACCTTCATGGCTGATGTGCCAGAGGTTACGGTCACGACTGTACGACTGATCTGCTGAGAATGGAAGGTCGATACCGTGTGCTTTACAGTATTCAATCTCTGATTCACGTGAATCCATAGTCCACTTATCATCTCTCCAAGCTGCGATAATCTTCAAATCCGGAGCTAAAGCTTTAATTCCAAGTTCAAAACGAATCTGGTCATTACCTTTTCCTGTTGCCCCGTGACAAATTGCAGTAGCGCCTTCTTTTCTTGCAACTTCAACTAATCTCTTTGCAATACCAGGTCTTGCCATTGATGTTCCGAGTAAATATTTGTTCTCATAAACAGCACCTGCCTGTACGCAAGGAACGATATAATCATCACAGAACTCATCTGTGATATCTTCGATATATAATTTTGTTGCTCCTGAATATTTTGCTCTTTCTTCAAGACCGTCTAACTCATCGGCCTGTCCGCAGTCTATGCAGCAACAAATAACTTCATAATCATAATTTTCTTTGAGCCAAGGAATGATGGCTGTAGTGTCAAGTCCGCCGGAATAGGCTAAAATAACTTTTTCTTTCATAAAAATGACCTCCGTAAATAAATAATAACGATTTGAACTTGTTCTATATTAAAACAATATTCGCATAACCATTGATAATGATACACTAGTAATGAATAAAATGCAAGAAATAAATTGAAAAAATGCAAAAAATGATGAATAATATAAATAAAACTTGCATAATATGCAAAGATAATGTATAATTTCGATAATGGTTGAATTATACGCAAATTTTGATTAAAATTATAGATAGGTGCGCTTTTAAATAAATGCGTATAATGGCATATTGAAAAACTTATTTAATAGGAAGATAACAAAGAAAACTCGTGAGTGAGTTTTGGAGTTGGAGGAAAAAGGAATGATTAAAGTTGGTATTATTGGATCTACCGGTTACGCGGGAGCTGAGATTGTAAGACTAATTACTCAGCACAAAGATGCGGAAGTGGTTTGGTTTGGATCAAGAAGTTATATAGATAAGAAGTATTCAGATGTATTTTCTAATATGTTTGAAATTGTTGATGCAAAGTGTCTTGATGATAACATGGATGAACTTGCAGAGGCAGTAGATGTAATTTTTACGGCAACACCTCAGGGACTTTGTGGATCACTTGTAAATGAAGAAATATTAAATAAAGTAAAGATAGTTGATCTCAGTGCAGATTTCAGAATTAAAGATGTAGATGTATATGAGAAGTGGTACGGAATAGAACACAAGAGTCCTCAGTTTATTGAGGAGGCAGTGTACGGACTTTGTGAAATCAACAGAGACAAGGTAAAGGGAGCAAGATTAATAGCTAACCCGGGCTGTTATACAACATGCAGTATTCTGACAATCTACCCATTAGTTAAGGAAGGACTCATCGATCCTAAGTCTATTATAGTAGATGCAAAATCAGGAACTTCCGGTGCAGGAAGAGGAGCAAAAGTTCCAAACCTCTTTTGTGAAGTAAATGAAAACATAAAGGCATATGGAGTAACAACACACAGACATACTCCTGAAATAGAAGAACAGTTAAGTTATGCGGCAGGTGAAGAAGTGTTAATAAACTTTACACCGCACCTCGTTCCAATGCAGAGAGGAATATTAGTAACAGCATATGCCAACTTGAAAGAGAAAGTTACATACGAACAGGTAAAAGCCTGCTATGACAAATATTACAAAGACGAGAAGTTCGTCAGAGTTCTTGAAAAAGACGTGTGTCCTGAAACAAGATGGGTTGAGGGAAGTAACTACGTTGATGTTAATTTCAAGATTGATGAGAGAACTGGTCGCATCGTTATGATGGGAGCACTTGATAATCTTATTAAAGGTGCTGCAGGACAGGCAGTTCAGAACATGAATATTCTTTTTGGACTTGAGGAGAGCGAAGGATTGAACCAAATCCCAATGTTCCCATAAAATGAATATTTCAAAATGTATACTTTATGAAACGTTCTTACGCAGTTTTCAGAATACTCTGTCGCATTAAGCAAATGTTTTCTTAAAACTGTTCATCAAGTACTAGTTTTTAACTTCATAATAATAATGATTACTCGTCCGTTCCAATTCACGAGTTTTCTTGATGAAAACTCGTTCGGTGGAACTAAATTTTAAGGAGTTGTAATCCTTAAAATTTGACTTCGTATCATTATTATTATTTCAGAAAAACTATGTACTTGATTCAATGTTTTAGCGAAAACCATTTGCTTGAATGCTCTCAGAGTTATTCTGAAAACTGCTGTAGTTTACGTTTCATAAATCGTCTACTTTTGAAATGAGGATTGATAGATAAAAAATAGCTTGCCGAAAAGAAAATTATAGAATATA